>JADJZA010000003.1 GCA_016719385.1 Candidatus Microthrix subdominans
TCAATATGGTACGCAAACGAACAAGAATCTACTGACACTTTCAAGGCCGAGGCCGTGAAGATAGTGATCGACAGTTCCCGGCCAATCGCCACGGTCGACAACGAGTTGGACATCAGCCCGGGCACACTCGTGTGTGGGTCAACAAGTACCATACTACCGCGATCAGGACCGCTGACCCCAGCCGAACATTGTCCAATTCACGCGAACTCCAAGCCTAGATCCAGGGAACTGTTGGATGAAAACGGTTCTTGGGAAGAAGCGGCGTCCTTCTTCCCAGAAGTATCGGTGATCTCAGTACGAGTTCATCGACGGCGAGAAAGCGAAGACTACCCGGTCACCAAGATGTGTTTGTGAGCGAGCGTGTCGAAGATCCGGCTACTACGACTAGCGGAAACGTCCGCTATCAGCAACCGCGGAACGGACGCGAGACTGGCGGTCGATGTCCGCAAGGTCTTCGATGCGTCCGACTGGCGCCCAGGGCACCGTCGGGTCCATGCCCAGAGCTGGAGCCGCAAGAAGATCGTTGCCGGCCTTGAACCTGGTCCGTCAGGTGATGGTCGAGGTGACATGGTTGCCTGTCACCCAGCCCTTACAGGCGAACGACAAACCCGACGGTACGCCGAGCACGGCGGACTTGAGTCGACCGAGGACTTCACCACCGCGGGCCGGGCGTGAAGCTGGTCAGTGATATCACCTATATCCGCACGTGGGAAGGTGGTTGTACTTGGCGACGGTGCTCGATTGTTTCTCGAAGATGGTGGTCGGGTTCGCGATGGCCGACCATATGCGCACCGGTCTGGTGACCGGCGCGTTGCAGGCCGCGATCGACGCTGGTGGCATTCAGTCGAATGCCATATTCCATTCGGATCATGGGGCGCATACACCTCTGAGAGTTCAAGCGTTCCCTTGCGTCAAATGACATGGTTGGGTCGATGGGTAAGACCGGGGTGTGTTGGGATAATGCTATGGCGGAATCGTTTTTGCTTCGTTGAAGAACGAGTTCGTTTCTCGGACAGTGTTCCCCGACACGAAGAAAGGCTGTTTCCGGGTATTGCGCATTGGATCGAGATTTAGTATAATCGTTCCAGGCTTCATTCGGGGATCGGTTACCGGACACCGGTTGAAGTGCATGACGCTATCGCGACAAGGCACGGGCAGCGTAAGGGCTGCCACAGATCACTGTCCGAGAAACTGGTGCAGGCTCACCAGGACCGGGGAGTGTTGCTTCGAGCACGAACCCCAGATTTTGATTCGTTCCTGGTCTTCCCTCAGCGGCCGCATCACGCGGGCATGACCTGGGAGGGTGAGCATTATGAGACGGATTTCGAACCGGGTGGCCGGTTTGGATGTGCATCGGGACTCGGTGACCGCGTGTGTTGAGATATTCGACGGCGTCGAGGTGTCGGTGATCAAGGAGCGGTTCTCCACCACCGTCAAGGGGTCCGTGGGCTGGGCGAGTGGCTCGCGGATGCCGACGTTGAGTTGGTGGTGATGGAATCGACCGGTGTGTATTGGAAACCGGTGTTCTATGGGCTGGAGGGCCGTTTCGACGACATGTGGCTCGTCAACGCCCATCATGTGAAAAACGTGCCGGGTCGGAAGACCGACATGTCCGATGCGGAGTGGCTCGCCGATGTGGCCGCACACGGGATGGTTCGGGCGTCGATGGTCCCAGAGCCCGAGATCCGGGCGTTACGGGAGTTGACCCGCTACCGGAAAACCCAGATTGTTGCCCGTGGGGTCGAGATGCAGCGTCTGGAGAAGGTTCTCCCAGGATGCCGGGATCAAGTTGACGTCGGTCGCATCGAAGGTGTGGTCGAAGTCGTCTCGGGCGATGATCGAGATGCTCATCTCCGGGCAAGTGGACCCCGAGGTTCTCGCCGAGCTGGCCAAGGGACGGATGCGGCCGAAGATCCCCGCGTTGGTCGAGGCGTTGGAGGGCCGCTGGGGCCGCCAACACTCCGTGGTCGCCAAAGCGATCATCGCCCACATCGATTTCCTGGATACCACGATCGACGAGCTGTCAGATGAGATTGTTGAGGCGACCCGCCCTTTTGACGAGCTGGTCCGGTTGTGGTCGACGATCCCTGGGGTGTCGACCCGGACCGCTGAGATGATGGTCGCTGAGATCGGTGCCGATATGGGCCGGTTCCCTTCTGCCAAGCATCTTGCTGCGTGGGCCGGGCTAGCGCCGGCCTCACACGAATCGGCTGGGAAGCGTCGGCCTGCCGGGACACGACAAGGCAGCCAGCATCTCCAAGGCGCGCCCTTGTGGAAGCCGCCCGTGCGGCGAGAACCAAAGGGACGTTCCTTTCCGAGCGCTACAAGCGGATCGCTCGGCGGCGAGGACCGAACAAAGCCGCTGTCGCGATCGCTCACAGCATGCTGGTCGCCGCCTACCACATGGCCATCACCGGGGAGATCTACCGCGACCTGGGCTCCGGCTACTACGACAACCGCAAAGACCCCAAAGCCAAAGTGAACCGGCACGTCAAGGAACTCCAAGCAGCCGGATACACCGTCAACCTCACCCCCGCTGCCTGACCCAACCGCCCCCAAATCAGAATCTTCGGGGCTTCGCCCCACCCTATGACGCGCCCAGACCCGGGCCAACTACACCTCATTTCACCCCAGTCTTTATGGCCGGGCGGCCACCCGGTGGGATGAAACGTTGGGCGTGTCTCGCCGGCGCGCCGCTTTCTGAGCCAGCCCGCACCAGACCCAGGACCCGTGAAGTGCTGCGAGCACGACCACAGATTCTGAATCCGGTTCCTCCCTCGGCACCGATCGCCAAAGGAGGACCGACAACCCGCCCGCCAGCAAGACCCTGACAGTTCACCGGCGTCCCCATAGCGACGGCCGGACTTTGACGCGTCCGCCACCACCTTTTCCCACACATGACGTTTCACCCCAGCATGTTGGGTTCTCGTTCGAGCCTGAGGAGGCCCGTTGAGTACCGAACCCAGCCGGAAGAAGAAGCGGTTTCTGGCGCCGCAAGAGAAGTACGAGATCTGGATGCAGCTGGTCCGTGGGGAGACCACGGTGAGCGAGGCGGCCGAGCGTGCCCGGGTGGATCGGGCCACGGTCGCGAAGCTGAAGACGGTCGCCCGTGATGGTGCCCTTGAAGCGTTGGCGGCGTCGCGGCCTGGCCGTCGCGGGAAGCAACGCGACATCGAACTGGAGGACGCCAGAGCTGAGGCGGAGCGGTTACGGACCGCTTTGGCGGAGATGGCGGTCAGGTTGACCCTCGCGGAGGGAAAAGAGCCTTGGGGCTGAGTGGCCGAGTCCCGAGACGGATCGATCCGGCCACCAAACACGCGCTCCTCGGTCTGGTCGACGGCGCAGTCGCTGGTGGCTGGTCGGCCCGGGCTGCGTGCCGCTATTTGGAGGTGTCACCCCGACGTGTTGAACGCTGGCGTGGCCGCCTCGCCTCCGGGGCGACCTTGGACAATCTGGCGCCGGGCGGGAACCCAGTCCACGGGCTCACCCCCGCTGAGGAGGACGAGATCGTCGCGGTGTTCGACGAGTGGGCCGACATCGACCGGTCCCACCGCAAACTCGCCCACCGAGGGTCGTGGTTGGGGCGGTTCTGGGCTGACCCCTCTACGGTCCGAAGGGTGCTTGAACGCAGGGACCTCAGGTTCCGCCGGCCCCGCCGGGAGGGTCGTTCGAAGCGGCGGCCGTGGCCGGACTGGGCCGAGGAGAAACCGAACGCAATTTGGATCTACGACACAGTGCGCCACGAGGCGCCATTGAACCTTGCGGTGATGAAAGGACACCGCCACATGCTCGTCGCAGCGGGTGTGTTGAAGCTGAGGGCAGCCTGATCCCTGGAACGGGGGTGAGGGCGGGAAGCAGCCCTGACAACGACGGGACGTGCCAGCACTGTCAGATGGCACCGGGTCCGGCTAGCAAGACGGAAAGGCGTACGTGAGGAACCAGCGACCGAAAGCCCCTCAAGAGATCCAGCAGCTCGAACCTGACAGATCAGGGCTGCGTTGCGACGCGCACCTATGCGGCTCGTCCGTGTGGGGAACTCCTCGACCGGTCATCTGGGTTGGTCTGGAGGCTGTGGTGAATGCCTGCGGCGTAGCCACAGCGAGGTTGCAGGGGCATAGTTGGGCGCCGACCCCGTCGAGGGGTTCAAGGGGGAACGTGGGAACCATCCTGTTGGTCCCCGTTCGTTCCGGCAGCCAGCCAGAACGTTCGGGGAAGGCCCGTTGCCGGCTGATGCCGGCGGGATGGGACGGAGGGCCCGTAGTAGTTCGAGGCCGGGAAAGCCGGTCGCATGGCGAAGGGGCCCAGTGTGTTCGCAGCCACAATGCTGACCGAGGAGTCCGCTGGTGAATACCGGCGAACCGTTCCCCGACCTCTATGAGGCCGAGTATCGGGTACTCGTGATGCAACAGAAGCTGCACCAATGGGCGATGGCCGATCGTGGCCGTCGTTTCGATGATGTGTTCAACCTCGTCTATGACCCGGCGTTCCTTGTTGTTGCAGGGCGTCGGGTTCGGGGCAACAAGGGGGGACGAACCGCCGGAGTCGACGGGGTGAAACCTGCCTCGATCGTGTTCGGTGTTGAGAAGTTGCTGTCCGGGCTGCGAGATGACCTCAAGGCCCGCCGGTTCACGCCTCAACGGGTGCGGGAGAAGACGATCCCCAAAGCGTCGGGCAAAGTCCGACGTCTGGGGATCCCGACTGTCGCAGACCGGGTCGTTCAGGCCTCGTTGAAGCTGGTGCTCGAGCCGATCTTCGAGGCGGACTTCAAACCATGTTCGTATGGTTTCCGTCCGAAGCGCCGAGCCCAGGACGCTATCGCTGAGATTCATCATCTTGGGTCACCCAACAGGAATTATCATTGGGTGTTCGAGGCAGATATCAAGGCGTGCTTCGATGAGATCGACCACACCGCCCTGATGGGTCGTTTGCGAGACCGCATCGGAGACAAACGGGTTCTGGGCCTGGTGAAGGCGTTCCTGAAAGCTGGTGTCCTCACCGAGGACGGCAGCGCGAAGGCGACGATCACCGGCACCCCACAAGGTGGCATCCTCTCACCGCTGCTGGCCAACATCGCCCTGTCCGTGCTGGACGAGCACTTCACCCAGAAATGGGAAGCACTCGGCTCAGCGGGGGCACGTCAGAGGCATCGTCGCGCCGGTGTCAGAGGCCCGTACATGCCCGATGGTCTGCACAGCGCGGCGGTCGGCAACGAACCGGGGGAAGCCCTGGCTTGGACGGCCCTCAAGTGGCGGCCCGACGAACCGGTCCGAGTCGCCCACTATTGGAAGGACCCACCCGCCACACTCGATCGACTTGACGCTGTGGCAGGAACGTTCGAGGGCACGGCCCACCCGTGGCTGGCCGTGATCGCTGGTATGGCAGACCTCTGGCCGCTAGGCGGCCAGGAGGAGAGTGACGTAAGCCCACTGCACCTCTTTTGGGTGCGAGACGATCAGGGGCGCCGCTCGGTTGACCTGTCGGTACGAAGTGTTCTGAACGCCCAAACCTGGCTCCCCTACCTTGTCGCATTGGGCTCGTTAGCGGCGCTCGATGAGGCGGAGGTTCGCCAGCTCTGCAACTCGGTGATGTCGGGTGGGATCAACCGGGTGATCGGCGGCCTCTCCGCCGGAGCGCAGCCCTTCTTGACCCTGTACCTCTCGGCCGAACTCTGATCGGCATTGCAGCGATCCCCGGCTAGGCCCGTTTTCCGCACGTAGAGGCCACATGGGGTCGATGTCGGGTTGAGGTTGTGGCGGTCTGGGTGGGCCGGGTTCGTTGCTATGACTGGGTTCCAGGCCGGGTTGGGTGCCGTTCATGGTCCTTCACGCGGACACGACAGGGAGCGTTTGTGGGGACAACATTCGGGTGGGTTTGGACGTTGACGTGCCTGATTCCCGTTGCAATGACAGGCTTGTAGTTTAGGTCGAGTGCTGGTAGTGTGTGGACAACATGTTCACTAAGCGTGTCACCGTCAAACGGGGCGATAAGACCTACGTGTACCTGAAACTGGTCGAGTCCTACAGAGATGGCGGCCGGGTCCGTCAACGCGTGATCGCCAATTTGGGTCGCGAGGACGACCTCAAAGCGTCGGGACAACTCGAAGCGTTGGCAGCATCGTTCGCACGTCTCGAACCGCCGATGGTCGGGGTCCGCCGAGATGTCGGCGCCCTGCTGATCGTCGCCGACCTCTTGGAGCGTCTCGACCTTCAACGGACCGTTGACCGTCACGTCCCCCAACGCGGGACCGCCATGTTGTCCTGCGGTGAGGTCATCACAGCACTCATCGCGAACCGGATGTGTGGACCCTCCCCGCTCTATGACGTCGCCGGATGGGCCACCTCGGCTGCGATCCACGAACGCCTCGGGATCCCCGGGATGCTCCTCAACGACGACCGGCTCGGACGGGCCCTCGAACAGTTCGCGCCGATCTCGGACACTGTCCGTTCCGAGCTGATGCTGAAGGCGATCGACCGGTTCGGGATCGACGCCGGACGCCTCCATTTGGACCTCACCTGCATCCCGGTCTCCGGCGCCTTCGAGGACTCCACGATGATCGCCAAAGGGTGGGGACCCACCGGTGTGAAACACCAAACCAAACTGCTGTGCGCTACGAACCCCAAAGGTGTTGCGCTCTACACCCGACCGTTCCCCGGCAACACCGCCGAACTCTCAGCAATCGCCGACAGCCTCGAGATGATCGCCGCGAACTCCAAACCCGGACTGATCATCTGCGCGGACTCCGCCCTGGGGCACATCAAGAACCTGGCCGCCGCCGATCAGGCCGGACTCCGTTTCGTGGTCCCCCTCCGCTCATCGACCGGGTTCCGCGAGAAATTCCTCACCGAGATCGGACCCGACCAGATGGTCCCCCTCCGATACGTCGCCAAACGCGAAGCCAACCTCCCCACCGGCCAACGCACCCAATACCTGGGGGCCCTCGCACCATTCGACACGATCAACCCCGAAACCCAACAACCGTTCAACTGCCGGGTCGCGTACATCTGGTCATCCGAAGAAGCCACCTCAGTCGCCGACGGACGAGAACGCGCGCTCGCCAAAGCCGAAACGCTGCTCACCAAAGTCCGTAACGGGCTCGGCGGCCGCTACTACAAAACCCAGAAAGACGTCGACAACCGGGTCGCGGTCGTCATCGGCCACAAAATCAGGCCGTTCCTCACCGTCACCACCAGCACCGAACCCGACACCAACAAACCCACCATCAGCTGGGAACGCAACACCCATGCCATCACCAACACCGCACGAACCGATGGCATCTACGCGCTCGCCACCAACATTCCCGGCAACATCACCGCCACCCGGATCCTCAAAATCTACAAAGACCAGCCACTCGTCGAGATCCGCCACCGAGAAGCCAAAGGCCCCCTCAAAGTCCGGCCGATCTTCCTCCACAACGACGACCGCATCACCGCCATGCTCTCCATCGTCGGGATCGCGCTCCTCGTCTACGGGCTCATCGAAACCCAACTCCGAACCGCGACCAACAACCAGCCAATCCCCGGCCTCTACCCCGAAAACCGGCCAGCCCTACCCACCGGCCGAAACACCCTCACCGCGTTCCAAGGACTCGGACTCACCTACACCCACCACGGCATCCGACTCGACCGCCTCACCACCACCCAACGAACCATCCTCAACCACCTCAACATCACCCCACCATGGGAAGAACAAGACCTCCCCAACTGCGGAAAACGGGGCTAGGATTTGCCATCGTCGGACTACGAGGAGGGTCAGTGGAAGACCTCAGCAGAATTTCTGAGTTCGCGGCCACGCGCCACGACGGGGAGCGCTGGTCGAGCAAGGAACTCGAAGGCACCTGGGCGCTCCTTTGGTGGTATCCGAAGGCCAGCACGCCGGGATGTGCAGCTGAAGGCCGCGCATTTGCCGACCACGCTCCCGAGTTCGACGAGCAGGGTTGTACCGTGTTTGGCCTCTCACTCGATACCCCACAGGACAACCGCTCGTTTCGGGACGAGCACGACATGCCATTTGCGCTGCTCTCCGTGGACAACTTGGTTGCCACAGCGTTCGGAGTGCTGAGGGCGGTCGACTCGGAGCACGCGGAGCGGCGGAGCTTCCTGGTCCGACCGGACGGGTCTGTGGCCAAGGCCTACAACGTGGCGAACCCCGAGGATCACGCACAAGACGTGCTCGACGACTTGGACGACCTCCTGGGTGGCTGACTCGATTGCTAGGTCCGCGCCGCCGGCGAACCAAGTCGAACGATTTTGCATCAGCGTTCTCGACCACATCCTGGTGATGTCGATCAGCGGGACGGGAGCACATGCGAAGCCGACTGCTCACGCCGTTCGATGGCTGATGAACGACTTGCGCGTCGAGGGCTTCGATGCGACGGAGAGCGCCGGTTGGATTGATCTCGGAGTCTCGGGCGAACCACCGGAGTTCTGCTTGACGAGTTCGGTTGCCCAGACACGAGACGGTATCGACGATGTGGAGGAGGCGTGCCGGACGTTGCTCGGCGTCATCGCCCTGCTGCTCCCCGTATGGACAGCGGAGTCCGAGATCGCCGTTCACGCTGGCGGGATCGAGGCTGACGGACGCGCTCACATCCTTGTCGGACCATCCGGTGCGGGAAAGTCCACCCTCGTGGCAGCTCTGGCAAGCAGGAAAGCGCCGGTGTTCGGGGATGAGACCGTCCTCTTGGACCTTGACTCGCTTTCGGTGCGGGGCATCGCCCGCCCCATGGTGCTGGAACCCGAATCTGCCGGGTTCATCCCGGAACTTCCCAACGCACCAATCGGATCGGCATTTTTGCCCATCTCTGCGGTCACCAGCCCTGCCGAGGCGAGTCCGCTTGGGCACATCTGGTTTCCCCGATTCGACTCAGCGCACAGCGGCGCACCGACAATTCGCTCGCTGAAGCCGGGTCAGGCACTTCTTCGATTTGCGCGTGAGTGTGTCAGTGCGGACGTCGTCGAGGAGCAAGTGCTCTCGCGGCTCCTCGCGCTTCTGGGCTCGGTCCCGTGTAGCGAGATCGTGCACGGAGACGCCGACCTTGCTGCGATCCGGCTACTGGATCTCGCCCATTCGCTCGTCAACGAGCTACCAGCCGGGGCGCCTTCGGTTGTGCCTATGAGCATCCCCAGGACATCCGAGCCCACTCGACCGAATTGCACTCGCTTCGCCTTCGCCACCTCGATTTCGGTACTTCTTGTTGGTGACGAGCTCGTGCTCGCTCAACAGTCGACGCGGCAGGTCGTCGTTCTCAACGACGACGCCGCAAAGCTGATCCAGGGGGCGACGCCCATTTCCGTTGTGCCTGGAACGCCAGCGTCATCGCTCTTGGAGGAACTCGAAACATGCGGCTTTGCTCGCCGGGTGGCCGAACCAGGTTCTGGGTTGATCAAGCGGCTTGGCTGGCTGCGCATGTGGGCAGGTTGGCCCACACGTTGGCTTCGAAGCCGTCTCAAGGTCGTCAGACTCAAAGCCACTGACTCGTAATCGTGCTCAGCACGGCCCGGCCAGAACACGGTCCCTACCAACGGAGTGCATTCGAGTCGGAGATGTGCGCCACCGAAGTGACGGTTCCCCGGCGGGTGGCAGCTACTGCCGCTTCGACGACCTGGTGACCATCGTTTCGTAGGTCGTTGCCGAGGAAGCCGTAGAGGGCCACCCTCCATGCGAGCCAGCCGGGCGACACGCGCAACCGCGATCCGGTCTCGACCACGATGTCCGATATCGGCAGGGACGAACCTCCGTTTGGGTCGGTCAGTGACCCGGCCTCGCCGTCCACAAGGGCGAGCTCGTCAAACGCCGCCGGTACCCCATTGCGGTCAGCCAGGAACGGCAGCGCTTCGGGTTCCACCAATGTGACACGGCCCATTCGAACGATCGGCACCAAGCGAAGACCGATTCCGCGGAATTGGTCGGAGCGAGCAAGGGTCATGCGACCTAACTGACGATTCAAAGCCGCCAGCACCAGGGGCCTGTCTCCTACCGCCAGCGGTTGAGCGCGTTCATTCCACAATGCCGGCTGCGGGGAGCCGAATCGTTCGAGAGCGAGTCGTTCGGTGAGAACAAATCGGACGCTCTCGCCGAGTGGCAGATTCGGGTCCGGTCCCTGGGGAAGAACCGCAGCCAACGCGTCCGCTCCGTCGCGCGTATCGCACAGAACGGACATGTTGAGATCGCCCACGCGTACCGAAACCGTGTGAACAGCCCCGAGAAACACCGCCTGGGTAAGGGGCGTCACCAGGGTCGCCGGGGGGCGGTAACGATCCGCTGGCTGCGGGGTGGCAACCACGCTTCCGAGCTGACCGGCCACCAGGGTGACGATCGCCATGGCGCGTTCCGCAGGAACGCCCCCGGTCGTCATCGCAGCTGCCGCGGCGCCGATCTCCCCATCCGTTCGCTCCAGCTCGTCCGCGGCCCGGAGTTGCAATGGGCCATAGAGGATCGGGAGCGGAAGGCCAGGGTGCCAAACGACTGCCTCCGGCCCGAGGTGCGCACACGTGAGCCCGTCGGAGGGTGGCCCAATCACGTCGGTTTCAGCGCCTCGATCACGATGCCGTCGAGTCGCCATTCACGTTGTTTGAGGGGACTGATCCCCGCTCGGACGTTGATGTCGACGAAACCGGCATTGGCGAGGACCTGCCTCCATTCGCCAACCGGAAAGCGAAGGCACCGCAGCACGGCCAGGCGACTTGGGCCGTCCATGTCGGCCAACGGTCGGTGATCGTCGAGTCCGACGTCTGCAATACACAGTCGCCCACCCGGCCGGAGCACCCGGCTTGCCTCTGCGAACGCCGAAATATCTGGCAGGAGCAGGCAGAACAGGCCGTTGGCAATCACCCGGTCCATGCAGCGTGAAGCGATCGGGAGTGACTGTGCCTTCGCCTGGGCAACTCGCGGCGTCCGGCCGGACATGCGGGCCTCCGATGCGAACCGGGCCGCCATCTCGAATGTGAAGTCGATGCCCCAACCCAGGGCACCAGCAGACTCCGCGACGGCGAGGTCGAAGCCGGTTCCACAGGCGAGGTCGAGCGCGTTCCCCTTGGGTAACGGGCATCAGCATGAACGGATTACCAAGGCCCACGAAGGTCTCGACGACCCCTGGGGGCACGCTGGCCACCAGATCCTCGGGATACCCGCAACGTCGTGCCAACGCTGCGCCCGACTCGAACGCTGGCTCCGTCCCCTCGCCGTTGGCCACGCGGGCATGGTGTGCCTGGGTCGGGTGCGCCCGAGTGGCAGCGGGCGGGGCGACGGCGTTGTCCGATGGACGCGTCGCCGGGCTGGGCCGTCCGGTCGGCTCGGGGTGAGCGAGGACCCCTCGATACGACCCGACGACGACATCAGCGAGCTTGGGCTCCAACGACGCAAACATGCCGTGGCTGGGACGCTGGAACAACGAGGCGAGTTCGACGCCCCGGAACGAGTCAGCTTCGCGCTGGCGGGCGGCGAGCTGTTCAAAGTAGTCGTCCCCTTCTTGCGAAGCGTCCGGGCTGCGAGGGCTCTCCGAAGGTCTGCGGTCCACTCCGAGGTATGTTATCCATCCGTGAGCAGCCATAAATGGGAAGACCTGCTCGGCGCCGAGCCGCTTCGGGTCTCCGACGACCGGGCTTGGCTGAACGTTCCGGGTGGGGCGCTACTGATCGCGGCTCGGCCCCGCCGGCTCGCGTACGTTGACGACGTCGGCGCCGAGCTGATTCGACAGCTCTCTTCCGGGGCGGTCCAAGGCCTGGCGCACGATCTGGCCGCAGCCCTCCGGGTGACGCCAGCCGAGGCCGATGCGTCCATCGGACAGATGGTGGCATCGCTCCACGATGCTGGCCTCGTGAAAGCAGGGCCGTTGTTCGTCGAGGCTTGGGCCGCCAGGGGAACGCTCCCGCCAGCGTCCAGGCCGGTGCGCACTCTCAACCCGCCCCTCCCGGTCCTCGGTGACACCCGCGGGCTACTGGCAGGGCCGACCTCAGACAGCGCCGTGTGCGTGCAGGAGCAGCTCAGGTTCGGGCATCGACTGCCAACCGCAGAGGTGGACTGCAACGGCCTGAAGCTGACCCTCCGATGCTCGGAACCGTTCGACCCTCTGTTACCCGACCGTGTCGAGAGCAGCGGTGGTCGACCACTACGCCGACGTGAACCCCAGACGACAGCCCACCTGCATCTACTCTCGACGAGTGCCAGCTCAGACCGGTGGAAGCTCCTCAGCGGCGAAGGACGGTTGATCGGTCAGGGTCGGGACCACCAGGGAGCGTGGCAAGCCCTCGCCTGTGAGCTGGACCTCGTCGAGGAGCTGGGCGGGCAACAACCGGCCCCACACTCCTCAGCGAACCTCAGAGTGCTGTCCTGTGCGTCCGGCCCGATGCTGATTCCCGGGATCGACGGTGACCGCCTGGTTCGCTTCTCCCGACGCCTAGGCCGCGCTGGCATTTCGGTCGATTGCGGGCATCGTGTGCTCATCAGGAACGCAACCTCGCAGGAAGGCGTTCCCGGCAACACCCTCGTCCGAACAGGGCCGGATCTGTGGGTTCGACCGGCCGGGATCATCGTGCCGCACCGCCTCCGGAAGGCCATCCCGATCGTTGCCGCCCTTGTGGCCTTCGCTGCGATCGACTCGGATTCGGCGGTCGTTCTCGACGTCCTCGTCCGGTTGGTCCGGACGTTCGTCGAGCTGCCCCCACTCTTCGTGAACCCGGTCGACGATGACGGAGCCTTCGCTACCGCGATTATCGACAAGCTGGGCCCGGCCTAGGCCCTCGTCACAGCCTGGGGCTACCGGGGTCGCCGTTGCCTGTCGGCTACCTGTTCTCGCCGCTGTAGCGGCCACCAGGATTTACTTTCGACTCGGGGGAAAGCCCGAGGGCTGGCCGTCGGTCAAACCGGTACTCGGCCTCCGGCCCGTCGCGCTCCACGTAGTGGAGAAATACCTGGAGGTAGTCACCAGCTTCGCGATGCGGGCGGGAATGAGGTATCTCGCGCCCCTTGACTAGCAGCAGGTCACCCGGGTCAAGCTCGATCCGAACCTTCGCACCGCAAGCGTCTTCCAACTCGAAAGGCCACGGCTCCCCCCAATTCGCTAGGTGGACGGTGGCGGTGTGCCCGCACGCGTCTCGGTCGCGATGGCGAATCAGCTCGCAAGGCGGACGGTACCACCGCAGATACGAATAGGTCGGCTCTAGCTCTGTCGCAGCAACTTCACTCAGCGCACCAACAAAACCAGCGCACAACGTGTCGAACGCTGGGTCGCCGTACTTCGCCACCGTGTTGCCGAATGCTGGGTCGCTGACCAGTTGCCTGCCGGAGTTGAGCGTGTGGGCACACGCAACCAGGAACTGCACCAAACTGGGATCTACTGCGCCCCTCGCCACGACGTAGCCGCGCTCTCGGTAGCTAGTCGCAGGGTCTGTCCCTCTCACCAGCCTGCTCCTGGTTCCTCCGGGGAAGCGAGCCGCCAGGAAGCGTCCCCGACCGGCCCCACGTACTCAACGCGCAAAACGAGGATGACCGCAGGCGACGTGGACGCGGGTATCCAACGGGAGGAACCTGAAAGCATGACCAACGTGCCCGGCCGCAGTTGCATCGAGCCGCTCGATACCTGCCAGTCGCCGGAATCGGGCCAAAGAGATGCATCCAACGCCAGATCGGGTACCTGCGCTATCTCGACGGGGTCCGACCCGGCGAGCTGGATCACCGCGCACAAGGCACCACCGGAGGAGTAGGCAACTGCTTCCCCGCCCACGACAGTGGTGATGAGGTCGCCCGAGATCCGTGTCAGATCCGAACCCGACCTCCATTCCACAATGTGTGCAGACGCCTCGGCTACCACATCCTCGATAGCCGCCAAAGGTTCGGCTGGCAACTGGTTGGCTGACCTCCATCCGGTGGCAGCCTGCAGGTCGATACCCACCAGCAGTTCCGGATCGAAGGTGAAAGTGTGGGCGCTCCTGCCGAACCACCGAAGCTGTTGAACGTCGACAAATCCTTGAACCAGGTCGGTCCCGACTGCGAGTTCATCACTCATCAATGCCCCTTCCGTCGTTCAGAGTCCCGTCAGGCAAGCGACGGGCTGTCACCATCAGCACACTAGATCCGGGTTGGTCGGTATGGAGCTGCATCGGCAACGCCGCCGGAAGGACGTACCAAAGGTCGGGTCGGAGTTGGGTCTTGACTCCCACCGCGAGGTCGGTGCGATCGCCCGGGTGCTCGGTGCGGTACTGAAGAACCATCTCGGCCGGGTTTCGCACTTCCAGCTGAACGATCGAATGCTCATCGAGCAGAGCGAAGACGACCACGGCACTGTTCGGAACCGAAAACCGGGCCGTCGAACCGTCGAGTTGCAAAACCATCCGCTCATTCACCTGCCAGCGAACCTCGGGCAACCCGGTGAACGCCGCAAGGTAGTCAGCGAGGCTGACTGCGATTCGGTCGAGAAGCCGCACACGCGATGCCATCGGGGATTCGTCCTCGACCGAACTGCGGAGCAACGTGGTAGCAACGCCCAGGCGGGCCGACGCCGCTTCCGAGTGGACCGATATCCCGTTGCTGGCGCGAATGAGAGGACGGAGCAGCTCGCCTGTTTCCTCGGGCAAGCCAGCCACCGCCAATACCGACTCATGGTCGCGGTGCTCGGTAGCACTTCGGAGGCGTTCGGAACCGATGACGTCTCTGGGGATGTTGCGGCTGGACGTCGGGGTCATAGGGCGGTACGCCTCCTCGTCTGGCTCAAGAAAACGGACTTCCATGGATCCAGCCGACAAGAACTCGTCGTGTTCCTTGCGTCACCGGGTGCACCTGGTGCAACAAGAAAGACGGGAATACGATCATCATTCCTTGGTCGACTTGGACGACGTTGCCGGGAAGCATCTCGAGTTCTCCACCGCGGTACTCATCAGGTTTCGACAGCATGACCACGAAGCTAAGTTTTCGGGTCGACATGGCCCCACCGACGTCCATGTGAGCTGCGAAGTGCCCCTCGTCGTTGGATGAATACTCCAGGATTCGCGGCAGATCGGATCGGTGAAACCCCTCGAGGCTGAAGTGATACAGCGAAGCATTCAGCTGCGCCAGCCGCTCCAGCATCCCAGGGAATAACTCGGTTTGGAGCTGGGAGGTGACCTCGTATTCCACACAGCGGCGCTCCCTGGGGTTGGTCCCGTGGTGGCTGTAGCCGCCGGGAAACCCAGGCATAGGGGCACTGGTAGTGACCCTGGCCGGGGTCGGGCGCTCGGCGCATACCCGGTCCACGATGTCCTGGCATCGCTCGCTCGACCAGAGCAGCTCACGCTGGACGGCGCACAGGTTGGAGTTGGGCTGAATCCCGGTCTGGCTCATCAGCGCTCAACCACCAACGGGCTGGAGATGGCACGGCGCCGGACTTCAGCCCACAGATCGCGCGTCGAGCGTTCGATCTGAAGGCGGAGCCGCCAGCTCAGTTCCGGGCGGGATCGCTCTTTGGCGGGAGCCCACTTGACGTCTGTGCCGGTCGGACGCTTCGAGTACAACGTGAGTTCGCGCTCGCATTCCGCGGGGTCAGGACGGGGAAGGCCCCACATGGTGGCCAAGGAATCTGCGATGTCCAACGGACGATCCACGAGCTGATCGTAGGTCACCACCTTGACCGAGTCGTCCGGCTCGGCGAGAGCAGCCTCGACAGCGCTGGTCCATCGCTCGATCAGAAATGAACTGAACCTCGCACGCCCATTCGACGGCTGGTAGGTGCGAACCAAATCAACCCAGGGTGGTGGCTGATAGAGCCAACTTCGGACGGTTGCCGTCGGAGACCGCGTGATCAGAACCGAGGGAAGCGACCCGGCGAACGCCGTCCGGATCGTTGGCAACTGGGGGGTACACACGGAGGAGAGCTTCAACACCGCCGGCGCCTGGGAGGACCGCCACCGCTTGGCCAACCAGCGGACCTGCCCATCGTTGACGGGAACCGGTGCAGGGGATGCCCAAAGGTCAAAGGGGAACGGCGGCTCCAGTCCGACGATCGATCCCCCCGTTGCCAGCATGCGACAGAGCAGCGTTGAGCCACAACGGGACGTGTGGAAGATCAATGGAGTTCTGGTCGCCCCAGGGAACGCTGGCATGTCGCCGATCGGGTCTTCGGCCGCCCCCAACCTGCTGCCATCGACGATGCCGGTTCCATCTGCGCGGGCCATCGAGACCCCTGAAGGCGTGACCTGCCATGGGAAGGTTGGGTCATCTACCAATACCGCGTCTCCGGAGGCGCATCGCCGACGCGTGCATCCGCAATCAGCCCGATAGCAACCAGCTCATCGAGCACCTCAGGCGCCCGGGATCGTTCGGCACGAGGAAGCGCCGCGACGAAGTCCCTCCATGCTAGGTAGCGACCGTCTGCGAGCGAAGTCACCAGCTGGCCAAGGGACTCGGGAAGGTCAAAGACACCACCGTGTGCCGCGATCAAGAATCGGTCGTCGGCGGCTCCATCGACCCACCCGAGACCGAGGCCGAACGAGCAGGCCACCCAGGGCTCTTGCTCCATCGGGTCGGCAGTGGCACGGAGCAGTGCGATCGGCCCCGCGAAGGGAGGTCTGGATGCACCAAGACGAATCGCCTGAACGGCGGACTCGAACAAGGTTCCCCCGAGTTCGCCGACAGCAGCGCCGAATGCGTCTGGGTCACCGAGCGAGGGGGTATCCGAGTCCAACGGGCCGTCGGGATGAAACACAAAGGGCACCCGCATGGCCGGCAGCTGATGGGCGGGCTGTGCCATAGCCTCAAGCACGTCCAGTGGGGACGGCCGAAGAAAGCCAATGGTCAGGTGAACGGCTAGCGAGTCGGCACAGATGACGTTGTGCCCGATCCCGTGCGGGACGAAAACCCCCTCCCCCACTTTCAGACGGTAGAGGTCTCCGACGAGCGGGCCAACCTCGGAGGGGGTGACGGCCCGGTGTGGCGCCGGACCTGATGGTTGATGAAATGACCAGAGTTTCGCCCCCGTGGTCTGTACAACGATCACATCGTGATCATCCCAATGTGGGCCAAATCCGCTGGCGGTCCCATCGGCGACATAGGCGTTGATCCGAACGTCCGAATCAGTGACCGTTCGCAGATCGTCCACCAGACGGCTCCACTTGGGGACGCGGCTATCCACCGAGTTGATGACCAATCCGACGTCAGACCTCACGATGCCAGCCAAGAGCGACGGGTCAAGAGCCTGGTGCTTTTGGCTCATCACGATCGGTCTGAGGGGGAGATAGTCACCATCCCGGGCCAGCTTGATGGCTGGCGAGTTAGCCGCGATGGCATCGCCGACGTTGTTGGCCAGCAGCACTGCGTCCAGCGCATCGTCGGGATCGAGCCAGCTGACGAATTCGGGGTCGCACTCGACGGTGCGCGGGTCGGCGGTCCCCGACCGGCGCGCGATCGCGACGAAATCGAAGTCCGGAAAGGCCGCTTGAAGCCGAACCGACGCCGCCCCCCGGGCCCGACCCCGTGCTGCCGCGAGGTCCGCTTCAAGGCCCTCGGCGGTGGCATCAAGCACCCGGAGGCGGCCGATGTGTTCAGAACCAAGTGTGTTCCACCCAACGTGGAACACACTCATGTGCTGGTGCAGGTGACGTGGATGTTGATCGTGGCGGCGTTCGGGAAATCGGTGCAACCGACCCCGGTGGAATTCGGATCAATCGCAATCGTCATCGAGCCCGGGCTCGTCCAAGTGGTCGGGACCGGCGTGGTCGTGATGAAGTCGCAGATGGGCCCCCCTGGCCCTGATGTGGCGGTCCAGTCGGCGCCGTTGACGGTGCACATCTGGAACGGCGGGTCGATGTTGTTGAACGCGATATCGACGTTGAACGGGGAGGATCCGAGCAAGTGATCGTGGACGGTGAAATTGGCGTTGAACGGACCCACCATCCCGACATAGTTCCCGGTGTTGCTACAGTGAGTGATCCCGAAAAAGTCCATCTGCGACATCCCGGTCACGCAGGTTCCATTGGGCGCATTCGAAACAGCCCATGACAGATTGCCGTTGAACGGGCTCGGCGAATAGGTGGCCGCTCCGGCAGCATCCGGTACGAGGGAACCGCCCTCGATCTTGGGCATCGACCACACGATCCCGGCAGTGGTTGCGCCCACGGCCGCCTTCCTCAGCATGTCCCGACGCGATTGGCTGCCGTCGCCTGCTTCGGATTCGGATTCGGATTCGGATTCGGCCTCCAAGCCGGCGTTTTCCGATTCATCCATACTGGAGCCCCCTCGATCGCCAACAGTGAAGGCGCTACAATACGGCAGTGAACTCGTCCGGCGCAAGACCATTCAGCGCTGGTCCAGAGCTGGTTACGCTGAGCCACGGCGACAAACACTTGATGTTCGGGGCAAACCCGAGGGCATCCTTGGCCACCGATGACCTGGGCCGCGACATCGCCCGTGCCTTGGTCGGCTGCGACACCGACGCTGCGACTTCGCTTGCTATGAGTCACGGAGCCGGTCAGGAAGCAGCAGGTGTCGTATCAGAGTTCCAGCAAGTTCTGGAAGCCATCGAAGCCCTCCCGCAGTTGGAGACTGAGGGGTCCGAGTATCAGCCAGGTACCCACATCCGATATCGGCTATTCGAGAGCGGACAACGGATCTTTGCTGGTTCTGGATTCCCGCTAGCGATCGGATACGGCGCGCGAGGGAGTTGCCTATGGAACCGCCTCGACCTCGACGACCCCGGAGCACTGCTCATCATAGGCCCACCTCCGCAGCCTCTGAGGATTCGGCTAGCCGGAGTACCTTGGCGCCACGAACTCATCGCAGCCTTGGGCGACCTGCCGTGGGAATTGGCAGACCACGATCCTGATGATGGCTTTTGGAAGGCCCAACTGCACCTCGTCGGCGGAG
Organism: Candidatus Microthrix subdominans; assembly: GCA_016719385.1. Lineage (NCBI taxonomy): Bacteria > Bacillati > Actinomycetota > Acidimicrobiia > Acidimicrobiales > Microthrixaceae > Candidatus Neomicrothrix > Candidatus Neomicrothrix subdominans. The sequence goes on from JADJZA010000003.1 coordinate 18,829, forward strand.
TAGTTGGCAGCACCAGAGCCCACCTGTTCTCCGTGACCGGGCACCTGCTGGGTACCAGCCGGACGGCCGACCCGTTTGTAGCATCGATCCGAGGGTTTCTCGACACCTCCAGGCTCGTCGCTCATCAAGGTCTCCTAACAATGTATGCGGGGCTGGTTGAGCGCCAATCGGGTCTGATGCTTCTTCCATGGCAAGAGTTCAGCCGACTGTTTCGCTTCGAGCGGCGGCTTCAACGGCACGGATGGTCGCTGCTGCGTTCGCAGCGAGTGCTCTTAAGTCAGGACGGTTCGGAGATGTATCGACCTCCGTCGAGCAACGGAGCGCCTGTTGGGTCTCCTGAACGAGGTCGGCCAACGGCGATTCTCGTCCCAAACCGATTGTCACTCAATGGCCGGGCATTGGTCGCTGCACACTTCGTTCAGCTTCTGGACCGCGACCGACGCCCCACACCAGCAGCCCGGGCGAAGGTGGCGGAGCTGATGCTCGGGGTCGATCACGTTGGTGTCGACACCGACAGCGATGCGCAACTGGTGGACGCTGTCGTGGAGATCGGTCGCCAGCTCGATTCGGCATCCTCGGGCTCACTTGCGCAACGCGGTTTTCTCAGTTCCGAGTAGGCATCGTACCTCCCCTCTCGCTTCCTTTCAGGTGTTATGCCGAATGCGGCATAACACCTGTTATGCCGAGGCCGTGATTATGCCGAATGGCGGGGTGGATGCGTTGGTGGGGGCGGCGGACGGGGTGACGCGTTCGGCATAATCACAGGTTCTGGTTCTCCTGGCATTTCTGTGATGGGTGAGACTGGTTCGTATGGATCGTCGCGATGAGATGGTTGAGCTGATCGGACGGCTGGGAGACGGGCCGGACGCTGGGATGGCGGCGGTCGCCCAGTTGAAGGACCTGCTGGACGAGGAGCGTCTGGTGCAGGTTGGCGAGGCTCGCCGGGCGGGTTGGTCGTGGGCGGCTGTCGGGGCCGCGTTTGGTGTCACTCCCCAGGCGGTTCACAGCCGGTTCGCGTGGCTGGTCTGAGACGCCCTCAGGTCGTCGGCCGGGGTGGCTCCAGGATCGGTCGGGGTTCCCATGGGAGGGTCGTGGTGATGTTCCCGCACGCGAGGTAGATGATGGGGATGAACGTGTTGGCGCGGTGGTGTCCGTAGCCCCGGTGGTTGAGCAGCCGGATCTTCGAGTTGGTCCCTTTCGAGGCGTGAGTTCGACAGGCCCAACTCGACCGACGCGATGATCCCGGCCTTGTGGTCGCGGACCAGCTGGGACACTTTGACCATCGGCCGGATCCGGGAACGGCACGCGGACGTCAGCCACCGGTCAAGGTAGGCGGTGGCGTGGGTCGGGTTGTCGAGTTGGTAGAGGCCCCGGAAGCGTTCCTTGAGTTGTTGGGCCCGCCAGATCGAGTGGTGGGCACGCTGGTGACGTTTCAACACCGCCGCTTGGGCTTCGGTGTGATCGCCCGGTTTCTTCAACAGCGCCCACCGGAGATCGCGGGCGTCGTCGCCCGACAACGGAAGCCCGGTCTTGGTGAGTTGGGACCAGCGGATCGTTGCTGTGACTGCCTTGTTGAGGTGGTGAGATCGGGCCGGAGCGCCCTTCCAGCATTCCGGCTGGCGGGCTTCTCCGGCCCGTCTCCCGAACCGGACGTGCGGCTTCCACCGCTATGCCGAGTTCGGCATAACGATGATTATGTCGAGTAGACGATTATGTCGAGTAGCGGTCTCGGCTGTTGGTTTCGCCCTGGTATCACCGGTGGTCGTGGCGGGTCTGCTCGGCATAATCGTGAGGAACTGAGGGACGCTTCTTGTCGCTGGAACATGGTGTTCCGGCGGGAGGAGAACGATCATGAACATGCCGTCACCGACTCGTGTGCGTGTCGCGGGCCCGCTTCAGCCCTATGCGGTTGGATTCCGCCAGGAGTTGTCCCGGTTGGGATACTCGTCGAGCCCGGCTGCGGGCCATCTTCAGTTGATGGAGCATCTGAGCTGCTGGCTGGACGATCACAATCGGGGCCCGGAGGGTCTGACAGCGGCCCGGGTTGACGAGTTCTTGGATCATCGTCGCTCGCAGGGCCGGTTGCACCAACAACTCAGCCTGGGCGGGCTGAGCCCGCTGCTGAGTTATCTTCGTGAGGTGGGGGTGGTGCCGCCACCGGCGTTGCTGGCGTCGACTGGTCCGTTCTCGCAACTGATGGAGGAGTTCGTCGGCTACTTGCGTGATGAGCGTGGCCTGGCTGAGAACACGGTGGGCAACTACCGGTGCGTCGCCGAGCTGTTCTTGTCAACAACTCGGCTGTGTGGTTCAGGTGAGGGGCGCTCGACCGTGTCCGATCTTCGTGCTGGCGATGTGATCGGGTTCATGGTGAGCGAGGCGAATAGTCGTAGTGCCGGGTCGCTCAGCAACGTCGCGACCGGACTCCGGGCGTTCCTGAGGTTCTTGCACCTACAGGGCTTCATGGCCACGTGTTTGGCTACGGCGGTGCCTGCGGCTACCGGTTGGCGTGATGGGGGTCTGTTGTGTCGCGCTGTCGAATCAGCACAGGTCGCCCAACTCTTGGCGAGCTGTGACCGGCGGACCGGTTCGGGGCGTCGCGACTTCGCGATCCTGACTGTGCTGGCCCGGTTGGGGTTGCGGGCAGGCGAGGTGGCTGCGCTCGGTGTTGATGACATCGACTGGCGGGCGGGTGAGCTTGTCGTGACCGGCAAGGGCAATCGACGCGATCGGCTGCCGTTGCCCGTTGACGTGGGACAGGCCATCGCCGACTACTGCGCGCGCGGACGTCGCCACGGTGATTGTCGCAGTCTGTTCCTCCACGCAAGGGGCCCTTATGTCGGGGTCTCGGGGAGCGCGGTGAGGGAGGTGGTCGCTCGGGCATGTGACCGTGTCGGGGTGCCCCGCATCGGAGCGCATCGGCTGCGACACGCTGCTGCCACCTCGATGCGCCGGGCCGGTGCGCCACTCTTCGAGATCGCCCAGGTGCTCCGGCATCGTCACTTGCCGACGACCGCGCACTACGCCAGAGACGACGTTGCCGCCTTGGCTGTCGTCGCTCGCGGGTGGCTCGGTGGTGACGCATGAACTCGCTCTACCAACAAGTTGAGGACTATCTGAGCGTGCGTCGAGCGTTGGGTTTCAAGCTGGTCGCGCACGGCAACCTGCTGGTCGACTTTGTTGACCAGCTGGACCAGACCGGGACATCGGCACTGACCATCGAGGCCGCTTTGGCCTGGGCAACCAAACCCCAAGGAGTGCAGCCCTACCGTTGGAAACAACGCCTCACGGTGATCCGCGGGTTCGCCATCTACCTGAACGCACTGGACCCCGCCACAGAGGTGCCGCCAGCCGATCTGCTGGCCTACCGGCGTCAACGCCCCACGCCCTACCTGTTCTCCGATGCTGACATCGCGGCGTTGTTGGCTGCCGCCGGCGACCTCGGCAACGCGCCGCGTGCGGCGACTTACCGCACCTTGTTCGGGCTGATCGCGGCGACGGGGATGCGTTGCGGTGAAGCTCTGGCCCTCGACCGCGACGATGTCGATCTTGATACCGGTGTGCTCACCATCAGGCTGACGAAGTTCAACAAATCCCGTCGGGTTCCGTTGCATCGCTCCACGCTCGCCGCTGTTCGCGGCCACCTCGACGAGCGAGACCGGCTCTATCCCCGGCCTGTGCAGCCGAGCTTGTTCGTCTCCACGACCGGCACCAGACTCGCTGACCGGCGTGTACGGGCGGTCTTCGCCGACCTCGTCGACCAGTCCGGCCTCAAACCGCGTTTCGGGTCCGGCCGCCCGACGATTCACAGCCTGAGACATAGTTTCGCGGTCGCCACTCTCCTCGATTGGTATCGCGACGGGGCCGATGTCGCCTCCAGGATGCCGTTGCTGTCCGCTTACCTCGGCCATGTGAGCCCGGCATCGACCTACTGGTATTTGCAGGCCACACCCGAGCTGCTTTCACTCGCGGCCCAAAGGCTCGAAGCGCCTGTGGGGGTGTGTTCATGAGCGCTGTCGCCCCGACCATCGAGTCGTTCTTCACTGACCGGCTCATCACCCAACGAGATGCCAGCCCGCACACCATTGGCTCCTACCGGGACACGTTTCGTCTACTGCTCGGCTTTGCCCACGACCGCACCGGCAAGGCACCGTCACAACTCGATTTCGTCGATCTTGACGCCACGCTCGTCGCAGCCTTTCTGACCCACCTCGAGCGGGATCGACACAACAGCGTGGCCACCCGAAACGCCCGGCTGTCGGCGATCCGCTCGATGTTCGGCTACGCCGCGCTGCGCCATCCCGAACACGCCGAGCTGATCCGGCGGGTACTTGCCATGCCAGCCAAACGCTCCGATCAGACCATCGTGTGCTACCTCACCTCGGGCGAGGTCGACGCGCTCCTCGCCGCACCCGACCAGACCACCTGGATCGGACGGCGTGACCACGCTTTGCTCCTCGTTGCTGTCCAGACCGGGCTGCGTGTCTCGGAAATCACCGGACTGGTCTGGGGTGCGCGCACCTCGGCGTCGGCGCTCACGTCCGCTGCCGAGGCAAAGGTCGCAAGCACAGGGCCACACCACTGACTGCTCAAACCGTTGACACGCTCCGGGTGTGGCTCCGCAAAGCTGCGGCAATCCCGACGACCCGTTGTTCCCGAGTCGACGAGGTGGGCCGCTCAGTTCCGACGCTGTTGGCTGGCTCACGGCCAAGTACGCGAAAGCGGCAAGCGATGCCGGCTCGTCGATCGCCAGCAAGCACGTCACCCCACACGTGCTTCGCCACACCGCAGCCATGAATCTGCTCCAAAGCGGGGTCGACGTGTCGGTGATAGCGCTCTGGCTGGGCCACGAGCACATCCAGACAACCCAGATCTACCTTCACGCCGACCTCGCGCTGAAAGAACGAGCACTCGCCCGCACCGCGCCGGCCAACACGGTCGCTGGCCGATACCGACCCGGCGACGCACTCCTTGCCTTCCTCGAAGCCCTCTGATTATGTCGAGCAGACCCGCCACGATCACCGGTGATACCAGGGCGAACCCAACAGCCGAGACCGCTACTCGACATAATCGTCTACTCGACATAACCACCGCATCCGGCTCTCCACGAGCCCGTGCCGCTGGTCAGGCGGCGATGATGGTCTGGTCCCACGGTGTCGGGATCTTCGTTCCGCGGTAGCGGTAACGGGTGATCGGCACTGCTCGGCAATCGAACAGTGAGACACCGTCGTGCTCTGGCCACCAATTGTTGGCCAGGTAGCGCCGTTTCAGCCACTGCCAGGTGGCACGTTTGTGTTTCCGTCGTAGCCAATGCACGATCCTGAGCCAGGTGAACTGGTGCAGGTGAGAAAAGGTTCGACTCGACACGCCGTGCCGGAAGTAGCCGGTCCAGCCCCGCAGCACCTGGTTGATGCGACGGAGCATTTCGGACAGGGGCTGGTTCGTGCCCATTTTCGTGATCGCCTTCACTTTGGCCCGGATCGAAGCCAGAGACTTCGACGATGGCCAGGTGTAGACGTATCGCTTGTTCGAGCCCTGTTGGCGTTGCCGCTGGATGCGGAACCCCAGGAAGTCGAACCCCTCGTCGATGTGAGCGGTCAGCGTCTTGTGTTCCGACAGGCGTAAGCCCATCGGAGCGAGCACCGCTGCAACCTCACCCCGCAGTTCCTTGGCGTGAGCCTCGGTGCCAGCCACCATCACCACGAAGTCGTCGGCATATCGCACGAGACGATATGTGGCTCCTCCATGGTTGCGGCGGGTGGCCCGCTGGGTTCGGGTGGCCATGTCACGCTCCCAAGCCTCGGCGAAATGATCGTCGAGAACTGATAGCGCAATGTTGGCCAGCAACGGCGACAAGATGCCGCCCTGGGGTGTGCCCATCTTGGTGTCCCTGGTGACGCCGTCCTCGGAAAGAACTCCGGCACACAAGAACGCCTTGATCAACGCCACAACACGACGGTCTCCAATCCGTTCCCGCACCCGACCCAGAAGGGCCCGATGCGAGATCTCGTCGAAGCACGCCTCGATGTCACCTTCGAGCACCCACTCGTAACGATTGGATGCCAGCATGTGGATCTCAGCGATCGCGTCATGGGGTCGACGAAACGGACGGAACCCGTAGGAACACGGGTGGAAGTCCGCCTCGAAGATCGGCTCGAGGACCAGCTTCAAGCTGGCCTGCACAACCCGGTCCCGGACCGAAGGGATGCCCAAACGCCGGAGCTTGCCCGACGCCTTTGGGATCATCTGCTCCTTGACCGGGAGCGGTTCGAAACTGCTGGCTTTGAGCTCCGCTCGCAGCCTGTGCAGCATCGCTTCCCCGAAGACAATGGAACGTGCAGTGACGCCATCGACCCCAGCAGATCGTGCTCCTCGATTCCCTCTCACCCGATCCCACGCAACCAACAGAAACGCAGGATCGGCAACAAGGTTAAACAGGTCATCGAACCGACGACCGTCGTCGTCGTTTGACCATTGGTGCAGCTTGGTCTGGATACCCAGTACCCGCATCCGAGCCTCATCGAGGCTCGGCCACAGATCACCAGTATTCACCGGCGCACTCCTGGCATTCCGTCGCATCGACTGCGAACTCGCTGGGCCCCTTCGCCATGTAGACGGCTTTCCCGCCCTCGGACTACTACGGGCCCTCCGCCCCAACCCGGAGCCGTCAGCCGACGGTGAGCCTGCCCGCCGACCAGACCGATGCTGGCCGGGAAGGGCGACCCCGAGATGGTTCCCACGTTCACTGTGTCTCGGTTGACAGGACCGGCGCCCAGCTCTGCCGCTACAGCCTCGCTACCACCGAACCCGCAGCACTGCGGTGATGGCCTCCCCACCGACATCAATAATCGGCTTCGGAGTCGACGACCTCCCGAAAGGAGATCACCGTGCACTGTTACCCGGCCCAGATCCGCCAGGTTCGAGCCGGTTCCACGCTTAAGCGGGTTCAACCACTGGTTCACTCTCGTTACACCTCTCTGTCTCGCTTGCCGGACCCGCTGCCATCTGGCAGTACTGGCTACGCCCCGGCTTTGTCACCGCTGCTTCCCGCCCTCACCCACACCTCTGGGATCAGGCTGCAGTCAGCTTCACCGATCTGCTACGACAGACCAGCAGGGAGGGTCTCTCACCCTCCCCCGAACACACAGCGCCTCGTGGCGCACCATGACGACATGGAACGGGTCCCAACAGATCGTCGCGTTGGTGGCTTTGCGGGTCGCTGCGGGGTAGGCGTAGGCCATGTCCATCGAGACCGCTTCGATCTTCTTGCAGCGTTCCGGGCCGAGCAGCTCGTAGAAGCGTCCGAGGGTGGCAGCGTTCTTGCCTTCCCCGACCCAGAGGGTCGCACCCGAGGTTTGGTCGACGACGATGGTGAGGAACCGGTGGCCTTTCGCATAGGAGATCTCGTCGACACCGAGGCGGGTGAGCCCGTCGAAGCGGGCATCGGTGAGCTGCTCGGCAACAACCCGGCTGATGATCGTTGTGACGGTCTCCCAGTCGACCCGTAGTGCGGTTGCGACGGTGGTCCGGTCGGATCGTTGGGTCCACCAGGCGACGAGTTGTTCGAACTCGATGGTGTGGCGTGCGCGGGGCCTGGCCCACGGGATGTCCTCGATGACCACCCGGCCACACGACCGGCATGAGAGCCTGCGGATCTCTCCTTGGAGAACGGTTTTCATGCCGAAGCAGTCGAGGTGTCGCCAGCGGCGTGTCGAGCGGCTGTGGACCACCCGGGTGGACCATCCGCACGGGCACCGCAGCAGCGGTCGGGTGTGGCGAATATCGAGGATCACGGTGCCGTTGCCGACGGTCACATTGGTGACGGTGAGTGCGGGAAGGGCGAGCATCTTGTTGAATGAAGTGGTGGCGCGCACGGGCGTGTATCTCCGGGATCGGTTGGCGTAGGAACCGCCGAACCTAGATGCGCGACCCGTGTACGCCACACAACCACGTTCAACCCGGCGAAGTTCCCTGCAATACCAACAGATTCAGGCTGTTTCCGACCCTTTTCGCTTCACAGAAATGCCAGGAGAACCCAGGTTCTTGAGGAAGTCGAGGGTGCTGGTGTCGGGCTGGTAGCGGCCGGGGCTGGTGTTGGGTGGTGTGGTCCGGTCGAGGGCTTCTTCTTTGGTGGTCATGTCGGCGTGCTATGCCGACATCGGCATAGCACGCACTATGCCGACACCGCGACTATGCCGACCTTTCGGTGGGTGGCTGGTGGTGGCGTGTTGTCCAGGTGTGTGTGGTCGGCATAGTTACAGGCTTTCGAGGAACGCCAGCACTGCGTCGGGGGGCTGGTAGCGCCCTGGCGGTGTTGAGTCTGGTTTGGTCAGCTCGAGTGCTCTTTGTTTGGTTGTCATGTCGGCCTGCAGGTAGACGTTCGTTGAGCGGAGGTCGGCATGGCCGAGCCAGAGCGCGATGACGGCGGTGTCGACTCCGGCTTGGAGGAGTGCCATGGCGCAGCTGTGGCGCAGGGCGTGGGGGTGGAGCCGTTTGTTGCGCAGCGACGGGCACCGGTCGGCGGCCACATCGGCGTGTTTGCGGACCAATCGCTGGACAGCGTCTGAGCTCAACGGTCGACCTGTGCGGGTCGGGAAGAGCGGTTCACCGGGTTGGCCGCCGCGTTCTGCCATCCAACCGGCGAGGGTCGCCGCTGTCCCGGTGTTGAGGGGCACGGCTCGTTGCTTGCGGCCTTTGCCGTTCTCGCAGTGGACACTCGCGCCGGTGCCAAGGGTGACGTTGTCGCAGTTCAACCCGGTGAGCTCGGAGACACGCAGACCGGTTCTGACCGCGACGAGGAGCAGCGACCGGTCTCTGCGGCCTTCCCAACGGTCCAGGTCGGGTGCGTCAACGAGCGCGTCGATCTCCTCGGCGGTGAGGAACGACACCAGCGCCCGTTCGAAGCGTTTGGGTGGTATTGCCAGGACGCGTTGGAACGTTGCTGCGTGTTCGGGGTGCTGTAGGGAGGAGTAGCTGACCAGTGAACGGATAGCGGTCAGACGCAGGTTCCGGGTTCTGGGGCTGTTGTGACGTTCGGTCTCGAGACTGTCGAGAAAACCGCCGATCAGTGTCTCGTCAAGGTCGGCCCAGTCAAGGCGGGCCGGGGTCTTGCCGGTGTGTTCCTGTGCGTACGTGAGGAGCATCCGCAACGAATCACGGTAGGAGCCGATCGTTGCCGGGCTTGCGTGTTGTTGCTTGACGAGCCGGTCGGTGAAGAAGCTTTCCAGGGTGGGGGCGATCAGGCTCATTAGCAAAGCACCTCCCGGTTCAGGTCCATACGGGTGACGGCCAACGCCAACAGTTCGGGGACAGCGGACAAATACCAGTACGTCGAGCGGGGATCTTCGTGGCCCAAGTAGACCGACAAGGTCGGAAGGAGGGCCTCAACGTCTGCGTCTTCCTGATACCACTTCAACAACGTCCGGACAGCGAACGTATGTCTGACATCATGAATTCTCGGCCGGATCGACGATCCCGCTCCGACCCCCGAGAGGTCACAGAAGCGTCGGAAGGCCAGCCGGAACGGTTGGTAGAGCAGCCTGGTGCCCCGCATGGAAACGAAGAATGCTGGTGTCGACGGTTGGAGGCAGAGCCGGTCGCGGGTCTCCGCGTAGTCCGCCAGCGCGGCCATGGTGGACCCCAGCAGTGGGATGTTGCGGGACTTCCCGAACTTGGCCGTGGAGATGGTGAGGACGGCGTCGTCCCATGCGATGTCGTCGCGGTTCAGCCCGATCACCTCGCCGACCCGCATGCCGGTGGCGGCCAGAAGACCGATCACGGTTTCCCAGGTTGCCGCGGGTAGCCGCCAACGACATCGGCGAGTCTCGGCCATGAGCGCGGCGATGTCCTCGGGGCTGTAGACGAACGGTGGCCGCCACCGCTGATGGTTCGGGATCAGACCGGGCGGTGGGACTTCGGTGCGCTCGTCGAGGGCGGCCATGTGGCGGGCGAACCCTCGGGCCACCATCATCCGATGGGACCAAACAGTGCTGGTGGGTGATACGTCCGGGGCCTGTGCCCAGGCCAGCGCGGCGGCCACGGTAACGGTCGGCTCACCGACCGAATCGAGGTAGGCGACAAACCGTGGCAGCAGCCGGTGTGCCTCGACAAGGTCATGGCCGAACGAACGGCGCAGTGCCAGGTACTCATCTGCGATGTCCGACAAGGCGCTCATCGTCGGGCTCCCGGCCAAGGCTGGGCGACCTGAGCCAACCTGACGAAATCGACTTTGGCGTAGATGGCGGTGGTGGCCAGATCCCGGTGACGTAACACCTGGCTGACCTCAACCAGTTTGGCTCCATGGGCGAGCAGGTCGGCGGCAAGACCGTGTCGTAGCCGGTGTGGACCCACCCGATTCACCCCGGCACGACCGCACGCCCGGTAGACAACCTTGGTGAGCAAGCACGCACGGATGGGCACGTGAGGCGCACGCACAGTCAGGAACACGTGTCGCTCGTTGCTGGCCGGTCGGCCCTGTTGGAGATATCCGACCAGTGCTTGCCCAACATCGGCGGGAATCGGTAGCCGGTCGACACGACGGCCCTTGCCCCGCACCATGATCTCTCCGGCACGCCAGTCGATATCGTCCAGCTCCAAACGGGCGACCTCGCACGCGCGAAGCCCGAGACGGGCAACGAGCGTCAAGATCGCGAAGTCACGCCGGCCGCCGGACCTGCTCCGATCACAGCCGTCGAGCAACGCCCTCACCTCGACCGGTGACACGCTCTGTGGAATCCCGGTGTTACGCCAGCCCGCGACGGGAGGCATGGCCGTCCCCAAATCGACCTCGATGATCCGGTCCCAATACAAGAACCGCAGCAACGACCGAAGATCGCCCGCCTCGCGTTTCGCCGACGCCACGCTGAGGCGACCACACGAATCGAGCAGATAGGTGAACACGTCGGCTGCCTCGAGGCCCTCGGCCCCTGTGCCCCCAACACGGGCCGCTCGTTCGGTCAGAAAGACCTTGGCCATCCGCACGTAGCGGTCCACCGTCGATGGTGCCAGCCCACGCTCTCTGGTGAGCCCCGCGTTTCTCGGACAGTGATCTGTGGCAGCCCTTACGCTGCCCGTGCCTTGTCGCGATAGCTGTCATGCACTTCAACCGGTGTCCGGTAACCGATCCCCGAATGAAGCCTGGAACGATTATACAAATCTCGATCCAATGCGCAATACCCGAAACAGCCTTTCTTCGTGTCGGGAACACTGTCCGATAAACGAACTCGTTCTTCAACGAAGCAAAAAACGATTCCGCCATAGCATTATCCCAACACACCCCGGTCTTACCCATCGACCCAACCATGTCATTTGACGCAAGGAACGCTTTGAACTCCTCAGAGGTGTACTGCGCCCCATGATCCGAATGGAATATGGCATTCGACTGAATGCCACCAGCGTCGATCGCGGCCTGCAACGCGTCGGTCACCAGACCGGTGCGCATATGGTCGGCCATCGCGAACCCGACCACCATCTTCGAGAAACAATCGATCACCGTCGCCAAGTACACCCACCCTTCCCACGTGCGGATATAGGTGATATCACCGACCAGCGTCCGCCCGGCTCCGCGGCGGTGAAGTCCCGGTCGACCAAGTCCGCCGTGCTCGGCGTACCGTCAGGGTCGGTCGTTCGCCTGTATGGCCTGGGCTGACAGGCAACCATGTCACCCTCGACCATCACCCGACGGACCAGTTCAAGGCGGCAACGATCTTCTTGCGGCCCAGCTCGGCATGGACCCGACGGTGCCCGTAGGTGCCATCGGACGCATCGAAGACCTTGCGGACATCGACCGCCAGTTCCTCGCGTCGTTCCGCGGTTGCTGACAGCGGACGTTTCCGCCAGTCGTAGTAGCCGGACTTCGACACGCCCGCCCACAAACACATCTTGGTGACCGGGTAGTTCGCCTTCTCGCCGTCGATGAACTCGTACTTCGAGATCACCGATACTCCTGGGCGAAGAAGGACGCCGCTTTTCCCAAGAACTCGTTTTTCATCCGAAGTTCCCGGTTCTCGGCTTGGAGTTCGCGGAATTGGATACGTTCGGCTGGGGTCAAAGGGTCCTCCTCGATCGGGTGGGCATCACGGTACTTGTTGACCCACACACCGAGTGTGCCCGGGTTGATGTCCAACTCGTTGGCGACCGTGGCGATCGGCCGGGAACCGTCGATCACCATCTTCAGCCTCGGCCTTGAAAGTGTCAGAGTATTTTGTTCGTTTGCGTACCATATTGGATTCCTTTGTGTCAGTGGATGTTATCAATCACCCACTGTCCGAAATCCTCGGGGCACCCCAGTGGTAGGGGCTCCCTCGTTACCGGACAGATCGCCAGCCAACTCAGCTCCTACTCCTGAGCGTCAACGTCGGCACGGGCGGCGGCGGTGGCGGCCCAGGTACAACGCACCGGGTGTCGCAGGCGGCGGCTATCGAAACGGCGGGTCGGGTGCGAGCGGAGGCAACAGCGAAGGTGGTGCCGAGGTGGTGGCGGCGCAGCACGCTCAGCGGTCCGAGCATTCTGGTCGTCGCTAGCGGTGGTGGCGGAGGAAGGGTGGTGGTGGTGGTGGTGGTGGTGGTGGTGGAGGTAATACGGAATACGGGCATCTATCAGCGGCCGGATGGAGGTGAGGGCGGCGACGCCGACAACGCCGGAGGCCAGGGCAGCGGCGCCTTCCAGTGTTGGCAAAGCTCAGGGTGGCGCCTCCGGAACGGGGGACGTGGCGGCGGAGCTCGTGGCACGAGCGGATCCAACGGGGCTAACGGTTCTAACCAATCGGCTGGCATCGGAGGCGGTGGCGGTGGCGGTGGAGCCGGCAGGTCTGTGACGCTCAATCCCGGCGGTGGTGGCGGCGGGGGCGGCGGGCTGTACGCCGATGGCAACGGGTCCGGAGGTGTCTCCGGGCACGACGGTGATAATTGCCGGCGGCGGCGCCACCGGCGGCTCGGGCGCAAACTCCAGCAACACCGCCGGAACACCAGGTGGCGCAGGGTTTGTGAAGGTATTCCTCGACAGCCAGGGCAACAACACACCGGGAGCGTTCTGCAGCTACCCGCAGCCGTAGGTTGCACCTTCACACGTCCGACGTTCTCACGGCGTCGGCGTTGCCTCAGTGGCTGGTGGGGCGGTTGCCTACGACGCCGTCACCGACACGATCCATCGTGTCGGCTCGATGGGCGCCGTCCTCCTGGTCGATGATGAGACCAACCCCGGTCGGCGCGTTCGTCGACGACGTCGCGGCCGCGACCGGTACGACGCATGGGGGATGCAGAGGCGCTGTGCTCGCGGGCATCGAATCGATGCGCTCACTTGGCTTGCTCGATCGCCGGAGAGCCATTTTGGGTTCAGCCCGGGCACTGGCTCGCTACTCCAACAGGACGATCTACCAACGAGCAAGCCCACGCCGTGCTCGACCGCTCCATCGTTTTCCGCTCATCGACCAGGCCCTCCTCGACGACATCGACTCCTTACTTCAAGGACTCGACAACAGCGTTGCCTCCGACGGACAATTTCGACATCTCACCCGGTCCCACCGGCCGAGTTTGCCTCCAGGCCGCAGAGGAGTGGGACTTCCCAAATCGCGACAATCTCTTTGCTCAGCTGCCTGGTGTCCTGAACGACTTCGCTGCTCGGTCGCACACGTTGGCGGTACTTCACGCCGGCGCAGTACCGACCGACAGGTCGGCTGAGTTGCCGATCAGCGGTGACTCGGCGTCCGGGAATCCCAACACTGGTCAGAGCGCTCGTTCAACAGGGGTGCGCCTACCTCGGCGATGAAATGATCGAGTCCGCTCGAACGAACAGAGACCCTCCCCTACCCCAAAGCCGCTGGAACTCGACGAGGAGAGTTGCCGCGTGTTGGGGCGGTAACCGATCCCACCGCACCTTCACTCATGAAGTTTGCGAAGCGACGCAACCTCGCTTACAGAACCTGCCGGGCGGTGAGCGAGATCAACTTCCCAGGCTTTCAACCGGGTCATCAACCGGGGTCCCGGCTTGGTCGACGCGGCGCTCGGGCGCTGCTCGGACAAGCGATCAACTAAGCAGGCCGGAGAGCACGGATTGCGGGCTGTGTGCGAGCTGGCCGAGACCGTCCCGGTCAGTCGCATTGTTCACGGATTCGACCGCTCTGGCTGAACGTCTCCTCGCCAACATGGCAGTGCGCCAACTCAAGTCTGAGCCGCCGAAGGACGTCTTCAGAACTCCTGTTGGGTTGAAGCAAGCTTGCGCGCGCCCCCTGACGGTCGAGCGGGGACGGGCTCTTCGGGTGCCGACACATGTTCGTTCTCCCGGCACCGCGTTCGCAACTGATCGACGACATAGCGGGCGCCACGGCGGGCGACGCGGTCGCTAACGTCGGGCCAGGGGGAACAACACATGAGCAAGCACAACGAGCGGGTCTTCGTGATCGGCGTCGGGATGACCAAGTTTGAGAAGCCCGGAGCCCGCGAGGGCTGGGACTACCCGCAGATGGTGAAGGAGTCGGGAACCAAAGCGCTCGAGGACGCCGGCATCGGCTACGACCGGATCGAGCAGGTGCACGCCGGCTACGTGTACGGCGACTCCACCTGCGGTGAGCGGGCGGTCTACGAGCTGGGCATGACCGGCATCCCGATCACCAACGTCAACAACAACTGCTCCACCGGGTCGACCGCCCTGTACCTGAGCGCCGAGGCGATCCGGGGCGGTCGCGCCGACTGCGTGATGGCGGTGGGCTTCGAAAAGATGCAGCAGGGCTCGTTGGCGATCGGCGCGGAGGACCGCGAGCAGCCGCTGATGAAGCACATGATGGCCCTTGGCGAGTTGTACGAGTTCGCCATGCCGCCTGCGCCGTACATGTTCGGTGCGGCCGGTCGGGAGCACATGGAGAAGTACGGCTCCACGCCGGAGCACTTCGCCAAGATCGGCGAGAAGAACCACCGGCACTCGGCCAACAACCCCTACGCCCAGTTCCAGGACGTCTACACGCTTCAGGAGATCCTCGACGCCAAGATGGTGTACCCGCTGCTCACCCGGCTGCAGTGCTCCCCCACCTCCGATGGCTCCGGCGCTGCGGTGCTCGCCAGCGAGGAGTTTGTCGAGGCCAACGACCTGGCGGACCAGGCGATCGAGATCGTCGGGCAGACCATCGTCACCGACCTGGCCAGCACGTTCACCGCCGGCACCGCCGCCGCCCTCGTCGGCTACGACATGACCAAGGAGGCCGGCCGCCAGGTGTTCGAGCAGTCCGGCCTGGGCATCGACGACTTCCAGGTGATCGAGCTGCATGACTGCTTCTCGACCAACGAGCTGCTCACCTACGAGGCGTTCGGCCTGGCCGCTGAGGGCGAAGGCCACAAGCTGATCGACAACGACGACACCACCTACGGCGGCCGCTGGGTGGTCAACCCCTCCGGCGGGCTGATCTCCAAGGGCCACCCGCTGGGCGCCACCGGCCTGGCCCAGAGCTCAGAACTGGTCTGGCAACTGCGCGGCACCGCCGAAGCACGGCAGGTCGACGACGTCACGGCCGGCCTGCAACACAACATCGGCCTGGGCGGCGCCGCCGTCGTCACCGCCTACCAGCGCGCCGACCGCTGACAAGGAGCCACACCATGCCCACGATCGACGGCGCACTCCGCGCCACCGCCCGCCGCATCCCCGACGCCGAAGCGCTCAAGTTTGGCCAGGTCGAGTTGAACTATGCCCAACTCGATGAGGCGGTCGACCGCGCCGCCCGTGCCCTGGCAGGCCTCGGCGTCGCCAAGGGCGACCGGGTGGCGCTGATGTCGACGATGCGTTGATCCTCTACACGACGGGGGCGACCGGCAAACCGAAGGGTGCCCTGTTCGACCACCACCGCATCATGTGGGTGGGCGTCAACGTCATCGCCACCTGCGGCATGCGAGTGGAGGCAGTCCTCCATTTGTCGCACGACCGTCGTGGC
The DNA here is from genome assembly GCA_016719385.1 of Candidatus Microthrix subdominans. NCBI lineage: Bacteria > Bacillati > Actinomycetota > Acidimicrobiia > Acidimicrobiales > Microthrixaceae > Candidatus Neomicrothrix > Candidatus Neomicrothrix subdominans. The sequence continues at coordinate 34,739 of JADJZA010000003.1, forward strand.
GTACCCCCGGTCGGGATCGGTCGACCTCACCAGCGTGCTCCGGCCGGTCTGCGCTTTCCTCAGCGGTTGACACGTCCGACCGCCAGAGCCCAGCTCAGCAGGCTTGACCGTCACTGCCCGTTCGTATGGTGAATCAACCCACCCAGCGATTCGGAGGCATATGCCATGACGATGGCCGAGCACGAACGGTACCATCTTCACCAGCAGCTCGAAGAAGTACTCGACGAGCGAGGAGCCAACACCATGATGGAACTGCTTCCACCCGTGGGATGGGCCGACGTCACCACCAAACGCGACCTCGACCAACTCGAAGAACGCATGGACCTGCGCTTTCAGAACGTGGACCTCCGATTCGACAACGTCGACTCGCGGCTGGACGAAATTTCCGAAATCGCAGGTCTCCGTTTCAACCAGGCCACCGAAAACACAAATCTCCGCTTCAACCAGGCCGCCGACAGCACAAATCTTCGTTTCGACAAGGCCGCCGAAAGCACGAATCTCCGCTTTGAGAAGGTCGAGAAACGAATCGACGCACAAGCCGACCGGATCATCAGCAAGCTTCTGACAATCCTGGTGCCCATCATCGCGGTGGCCGTAGCGTTCTTGACGGCCATGTCGGTGTGGGGCCCAGGCTGATCACCGAGTCCACCGGCGGGCCACATCGACACGCGATGCCAGCGGCTCACGGTGGTGGCCACCTTGGTCACGATCGCCACAACACACCCGTCATCACGCTCGACGATCAGGTCCACCTCATGGTCGCCCCGGTGGGTTCGGAGATGACCGACCGACGCTTCACGAACTGCAGCGGAACGACCGCCTGCACCTGGCCCCCTTCACCCGCATCGAAGTGCAGGAGTTCCACCGGGGCGGTATGCCATTCCTGTGGGCTAACTTCCACACATGCGTTTGCACATAACATTGGACGACGAACTTGTCGAAGAGCTCGACCGTCGCCGGGACTCGCCAACGAAGCGCGTACATCGAAGCAGCGGTGCGCCAGACCCTCGACGACGAACGACGTTGGGACGATGTGGAATCGGCCCTCGGCTCCCTCGCCGATTCGGGGCACGCATGGGACGACGACCCGGCCACATGGGTCGCGCACAACGTGAAGCCGACAGCCGGCGCACCGGATAGTGGCCCGCCTACTCCTCGACTCGACCGTGCTCATCGACGCGCTTCGAGGGCGCCCGGCCGCCGACCGGGTCGCCGGCTTGCGACGCCTGGGAACTCAGCCGTGGGTGTGCGCCATCTCGGTCGAGGAGATCTGGCGTGGGCTCCACCCCGACGAGGAAAACCATGCGGTAAGACTGTTTCGCGGCCTTCGATTGGCCCCGCTCGGCGTCCCCGAAGGCCGCCTCGCCGGAACCTGGCGCCGCGACTTTGCCGCAGCGGGAACCACACTGCACCAGGCCGACTGTCTCATCGCTGCGGCAGCAGTTGGGATCTCTGCTTCCCTGGCCACCGCAAACGTGCAGGACTTCCCCATGAGCGAGGTCCGGGTCGAAGCCTGGTAGCGCTGCTTCGCTTGGCATCGACTCGTTGAGACTCCTCACCGTGTCACAACCAAGCGCCAGTCCACCGAACCCGTGCGAGCTGTCCTGTGGCCGAGGATCGGCCCCTGGTCGCCGTGCAGCAGCGATGCAGGACGAGGCTGAGCGGGCGCAAACGCACCTTCAAGATCCTCCCGGCGCCACTATCTGGCCGGGACGGCCGCCTTGGCGGCCAGGTACAGACCAGCCGGAGAAAAACTCTGCGCCATTCGAGAATCGAATCGTGCCGGACTCGGAATCGACCGTCACTTCGCAGAACGCCGGGTAGTCCTCCAGCAACCAGCCGAAGTCAGATCCGGTCAGCCAATCCTCCAGGTCGATGACCTTCACCGATCCATCATCAAACGTCAGCTCGGTCACGTAACGAGACAGCACCCGCACATCGGTCACGTCGACCAGCACGTACTCGTCAGTGCCCATCATCCCATCCCCTTCTCATCGGCCGTCGCCTCGATCCAGCATTTCCTCCACCGTACCTGGGAAGGCGTGGTCAAGGGTTGCTGAGCTGGCTGAAGCCGAGCAGTCGATCCTGGACGGTGACGTCGTAGCTGGCGGGTCGATGGGGAGATCGCCACTGCCGCTCTCGGGCAGGTTGAGCGCCAATCAGCTGTCGGGACCAGTGCTCACGGGCCCAGCAGAGCAGCAGGCACCACCGCCACGCCGTCTTCGGGGCGGCGGTAGGCGTAGCGCCCTGAGGTCACCACCACGGCGTCGAGCAGGTCGTCACCCAACCGGTCACGAAGCCAACGGAGGTGCACGGTGTCGTCCTGGCTCACGGTGGTCGCCAGCTTGGTCTCGATCGCCGCAATGCGCCCGTCATCGCGTTCGACGATCAGGTCCACCTCATGGTCGCCGCGGTGGGTTCGGAGATGTCCAACCGACGCTTCCGCGCGCTGCGCGTACGTGCGGACCCCCAGGGTGACCAGCGACTCGAACAACGCCCCCAGCAACGATCCGTCCTGTGGTCGAGGCACCGGCCCCTGGTCGCCGTGCAGCAGCGATGCAGGTCCGAGACCGAGCAGGGTAGTGGCCAGCGCCGGATCTGTCAGGTGGTGCTTGGGAGCGGCTGCGAGCTGACGCAGGTGGCTCTGGGTGGGTTGCCAACCCGGGAGCGGATCGAGGATGAACAGCCGTTCCAGCATGCTTCTGTACGGTTCGGTGGTGCTGCGGGCGGGCTTGTTGCCCTCCCCCGGTGTTGCGGCATCCCTGATCTTCTCGTAGGAGGCAACGCTTGAGGTCGCAGCAGCGTACGCAGCCATCCAACGCCGCAGCGTCGCCCCCCTTCGGACCCTGAGTCCCGCCTCCACCATGTCGCGATCCACCACGCGATCCACGTAGCCGCTCAGCTGCGCGCGCCGCACCCGATGTGGCAGTCCCCGAATGCCAGGAAAGCCCGAACCGCAGATCTCTTCGACGTACTCCGGCAGCCCAACCGATGTCTCGCCGGACACCTCCGGTTGGGTGCCGGTCAGGATGGCGACGAGGGAGACCGTCGGAGAACTCAGGCCACGTTCGGTGTGGCTGAGTGGGCGCATGCGCACCATCAAGATCCTTCCGGCGCCACTGTGGCTGAACGACGAAGCCGAGCCGGTGAGCAGAAACTGGCCCGGAGCCGCACCGGCGTCCAACGCCCGCCGGACCACATCCCAGGGCACCGCCCGACTGTCGGGGTCGATCGCCAACCGCTTCGGGGTACCCGACGGCCACCCCGGTTTCGGGCCGAACACCGATGGCCTCGTCGCCCAGATAGTCCCAACCGGCCGCCACGAACGCACAGGTGATCGTCGACTTGCCGTCCCCCAATGGGGTGGGCAACAACACCACCTCGCCCTCGGGCGAACGGACCACACCGGTGTGCAGCGCCGCACAGCTGTGAGTCCACACCGCATACTCGCTGACCACCGACGTGAGCTGACGCAGGCGGGGCCCCAGGCTGAGGAACTTCAACTCGTAGTCGGTGACGAGCACCAACTGCCCGTCGCCGTCCTCATGGGCGTCGAAGAACATCGTCGGCTTCTCGCCGACGGTTCCTGTGCCCAGGAACTCGTCCAGCGTGTCGAGCAGCTTCGGGTCGGGCCGCGGAACGCGATGTTGTAGTCGATCACCGGGTGGACGGCACCGATCGCCACATCGTCGACCGCCGCTACCGGTGGGTCCCAGGGTTTGGCCCTGAGCCAAGGAGTTCGACCATTTTTGGCACTTCGTCACTCGCAATGGCCCACACCTGCTCAGAGTCGACCCGGTGGTAGTGGTGGGCGAGAACGATACGCAGCCTCGCAATGTCGCGCCAGGCAACTCTCGGAAAATCCGCTGCCGTATCGTCGGCGATAACGTTCGCTGCCTCGCCGATGATCTCAAGAAGCCGTTCAGCTGCACGCTGGAGGATCGTGTTCGCCATGAACTCCTCGTGACCTCGGCGCACGATCTGAGCCAGTTCGGCTGCCGCCTCGAGCATGTCGGCGATGCGCTGCATGTCGCTGCGACTCACAGGCCAACCGCCTCGCGACGGATGTGATCATCGCGTTCCTTGAGACCCCCGGCGGAAACCACGTCAACCGGGCAATCGAGGATGCTCTCCAACTCGTCCTGCAGGTGGAGCAGATCAAACAGCGAGCTGTCCGTCGCGAACTCGACCAAGAAGTCGATATCGCTCCCCTCGCCATCATCGCCGCGGGCGACCGATCCGAAAATGGCCACGGACGTGCCTCGGTGCCGCCGGACCGCGGCCGCAATCGCGTCCCGGTTCTCTTCGACCAACTTGCGCCTCGGGCCCATCACGTCAGGATACCGCGGGCAAGCGCCCTGGCAGCTCGGATTCGAGGAGCAGCATCAGCCAGAATGACGTGGCCCCGCTGTACCACGCTGCCGAGCTGTGCCTGATGTTGATGCCCGGCACGCTGATCGGCGCCAAGCACGTGGTGCTCGGCAGCTTCGATCCCACCGAGGTGCTCGACACGATGTGTCCGAGCACATCACGATGTTCTTCGGCGTGGCAACGATGTTCCAGTTTCTGCTGGCCGCCGTCCGACCTCGCCGACCGCGACTTGACCGCCTGGCGCACCGGCCTCTTTGGCGCATCGCCGACGCCGACGGCAACAACATCAAACCGGGCGACACCGGCGAGATGCTGCTGCGCGGCGAGACGATCATGAAGAACTACCGGAACAAACCGGAGGAGACCGCCGTCACCATCGTCGACGGCTGGCTGCACACCGGCGACCTCGCCCGGCTCGACCCTGACGGGTACATGACCCTCACCGACCGCATCAAGGACACGATCACCCTCCCCCAGGTACAGGAGTTCTGTCGGGAACGCCTCTCGCACTACAAGGTGCCCCACGACCTGATCGTCCGTCCGATCCCCCGCAACCCTTCCGGCAAGATCATGGAGCCCGTCATCCGCTCGGAGATGGCCGACGCCGACTGAGTGAGGAGCCAACGCTTCGCCAAGGTCGAGGAACGAATCGACGCCAGTGAACGGAATCTCTCCGAGATGGCCAGGGCCTGGGCAGAGTGAGTAGCGAATCGGGACTATCTCCGCTACAGAACTTCTGCCTGCGTGGCACCGGCAGCACTACTTCGGTGCCAGGACTTCTTCGCACCTGCAGCTGCGCTGAAGTGGCCAAGACCAACGCTTAACTCGGCCACCTGCAGAAACTCCTCTGCTTTGGCCAAGTGTGCGCGGGCCTCAGCGAGCGGGCTCATGCGTGGGCTGGTGCCGAGGAACGCCAAGGTCGCACTCCCCGATCAAATGGATACCGTCTCGGCGTACCTCGTCAACCAACCGTTCGCCGTTCGCATCCAACCGAGCAAACTCCGCCTCCGACAGGTCAACGATGGAGCACGGATTGCCCGTCCAGCTCCGGACGGCCTCCGTCAGTTCATCCACCTGGGAATCCCATTGATCGCCACCATCTGCGGTATCCGGCCGGATCACGAAAAGATCAATATCGCTGGCGGCCCCTCCGTCTCCCCGCGCAACCGAGCCGAAGAGCCATGCCCCACTCGGCGGGTATTCCCACCGACGGAGGCGATCCTTCAACTGCGCAATCAGTCGACTCCGCATACCGGCCAGCGCCCGGATGCTGCTGGTCGCAAGGTGTTGCTCGTTGAGGGTGTAGAGCTTCGACGGAGGATGATCCTCCACGAGGACGATGCCATGCTCCGCTAGATACCGCAGGGCGAGGCTGGTTCCCTTTTGACTGAGCCGACCGTTCGAGAGGGCGGCCACCTTCCTTCCTAACAACGGCACGTAGGTGCTCGCCAGTACTTCCAAGACGACCCCTCGCAACCATCTCATCGGCTGAGCGACCGGAACCGCTTCCGGCTCTGGCGGCATCTACAGCACGGCCGTCCAAGCGGAGGCCCGACCCGACATCTCAGCCTGAACGGTCGAGCGCGCCGTCGAGCAATGCGGACCACTGGGCGATGATCGGTGCGCGGCGTTGGCGGTCGTCGCCGAGCAGGTTGGCCAGCCCCAGGCCTCGTGCCATGTCGAGGATCCCCTGGATCAGCGGCCGTACCCCCGCCTCCTGCTCGTCGACGCCGAGCAACTGGACGGTGGCCCGGTGTACCTGACGGCCGATCCGTGTCTCGAGGATGACGACCCGTTCGCGCAGCTGCGGCTCCGCAGCCGAGGCCACCCACAGGGCCAGGGCCGCCCGGAACAACTCACCGGTGTGCATGTCCACCACCAGTTGCACCACGTTGCGAGTGGAGATCGGATCGTCGCCGTGATCCTCGATGTAGCGGCGGATCTCCCCGGTGCGGGCTTCGGTCATGTGTTCGACCGCAGCGATGAAGAGGTCCTCGCGGGTGGGGAAATGGCGCTGTGCCGCCCTCCTGGACACCCCGCGCCGCTCGGCCACCACCGTCACCGTGTTGCCCGACCAGCCCACCTCGGCAAGAGAGCCGACGGCGGCCTCCAACAACGCCAGGCGGGTCGCCCGGCTTCGATCCTGCTTCGGGCCCTTCAGCGAAGGTTCAGTGTAGGTCACTCAGCCCAGCGTGGTGGCCGCCGCTCCAGACGCGATGCGATGCCTTCCTGGGCATTCTCCGACGAGAACAACGCAGCGGACCTCTCGATCAGCCGCTCCGCATCGGAATCGAACGTTGCGAGGATCCGGTGGGTGGCGAGCTGTTTGGAGGCGGCCAGGCCCTGCGGCGAACACTTCCGGAACGACGCCGCCAACCCGGCGACCGCCTCGTCGGGATCCTCGGTTGCGATCGTGACCAGCCCGATACGTTCCGCCTCGGCAGCGTCGAAACGGTCGCCGGTGAGGTAGTACCGCGACGCCGCCCGGTCGGTCAGGCGGGCCAACACCGTCAGCGAGATCACCGCGGGCGACAGGCCCAGCCGGGCCTTGGTGAGCGCAAAACTCGACGTCAACCCGGCGACGGAGACGTCGCAGGCCGCAAAACAGTCCCAGACCGCCCGCACGAACGTTGCCCTCCACCTTGGCCACCACCGGCTTGTCCAGCTCGACGATCTGGCGCAACAACGCCACCAGACGCGCCACCCCCTTGGCCGGTCCGCCCTCGCGTGCACCCTCGGCGAGGTCGGCACCGGCACAGAACGTGTTGGACGTGTGGGTCAGCACGACGGCGCGGACGGTGTCGTCGGCCTCGATGTCGCGAAGATGCCCGGCGAGTTCTCCGACCAGCCGGGAACTCAACGCATTGCGGTTCTCCGGCGAATCCAACGTGAGCGTGGCAATCCGGTCGGCGTCGTGACGAAGCACGAGCGGCGCCTCGGCTGAGGACGGGTCGGTGCTTGGGGAGGTGTCCATCAGTACGACTTTGGCAGGCCCAGGCTGTGCTGGGCGACGAAGTTGAGGATCATCTCCCGACTGACCGGCGCGATGAGCGACAGCTTGGATGCTGCGATAAGTGCGCCCAGCCCGTATTCGCTGGCCAGGCCGTTGCCACCCAGAGTCTGCACCGCCTGATCGACCGCCCGGGGTGCCGGCCTCACCGGCCGCGTGCTTCGCCATGTTGGCCGCCTCACCCGCACCCATGTGGTCGCCCTGGTCGTACAACGTCGCGGCCTTCTGCATCATCAGCTTCGCCAATTGCACCTCGATGTGGGCCTGCGCGAGCGGGTGCGCAACGCCTTGATGGGATCCGATCGGTTTGTCGCGCCACACCACCCGCTCCTTCGCGTACTCGGTGGCCACCCCGAGCGCGTAGCGAGCCATGCCGACCGCAAACGCCGAGGCCATGATCCGTTCCGGGTTGAGCCCCGCAAACAGCTGGTCGATCGCCGCGTCCTCGGCGCCCACCAGCGCGTCGGCGGGCAGCCGGACGTCATCGAGAAACACGCTGAACTGCCGATCGGCGCTGATGATGTCCATCTCGATCTTGGTGTACTCCAGCCCGGCGGCGCCGGTGGGCACGACGAAGAGCACCGGCTTGAGGGCGCCGGTGGTCGAGTCCTCGGTTCGGGCCACCACCAGCACGTTGCTGGCGACGTCGACGCCGGAGATGTAGGTCTTGGCACCGTTGAGTATCCAGTCGTCGCCGTCGCGACGGGCGGTGGTGGTGATGCGGTGCGGCGCCGAACTCCTCCTCGACGATCGCCAGCTCGTACATGCCGCCGCCACCGCCGCCGTACTCGGTGGGCAGGTTGATCCCCAGGTACCCGAGCTTGCCCGCCTCGGCGTACAGCTCGGACATGTCACCTCCGGCGCGGGCCTTGGTGACCATGTAGTCGTAGCCGTAGGAGCCACCCAGCTGGGCGACCGCCTGACGAAGCGCCATCTGTTCGGCTGTTTCGGCAAAGCTCATGCGTTCTCCTCAGCGACGACGGCAAGCACGACGCCCACCTCGACCTGTCGTTGTTCGGTGACGTCTACTTCGGTGATCGTGCCGGTGACCGGCGCGTAGATCTGGTGCTGCATCTTCATCGCCTCCAGCCACATCAGCGGCTGCCCGGCGACGACCTCGTCGTCCGCGGCGACCGCGATGCGCACGATCGAACCCGGCATGGGCGCCAACAGCGACCCCGGAGCGCTCTGGTCGTCCGCGCTGGGGAACCGGCTGGCCGTCTCCAGCGCAACGGGTCCGAGCGGGGAGTCGACGTACACGAGGCGCCCGTCTGTCGCAGCATCCCCGTAGATGGCGACCTCGAAGCGGCGCTGCACGCCGGCGGTTCGCAGCACCACCCGATCGGGAGCCATCGAGACGAGTTCCACGGCATCGAAGGCGTCGGCTTGCAGTCCATCCCGCGTGACCCGGCAGAACACGTCGATGCGTCGATCGTGTCGGTCCGGCTCGGCCGTCCCGGCCACCGTCCTGTCGAGGAGGTGGAACGACTTGTGCTGGGGTTGGGACACGACGTTGCGCCAGCCGCTCGGCAGGCCCGCCAGCACGGTTGCGGCACGCTGGTTGTCTGCCGCCAGCGCGAGGGCGCCCGCAAGGGCCGACAGCGACGTGGCCTCCTCGTCGGCGAGCGGTACGCTGAGCGCTGGCAGCTCATGACGGTCGAGGAAGGCCGTGTCTGTGTCGCCAGCCTGGAACGCCGGGTGATCCAGGATTCTCACGAGCAGTGCCCGGTCGGTGCGGACGCCGTGAATGGCGGCGTTGCGGAGCGCCGCAGCCAGGCGGCGGGTGGTCTCGGTGCGGGTGGGGGCCCAGGCGATGAGCTTGGCCAGCATCGGGTCGTAGTGGGTGCCGACGACCGAGGCGTCCTCAACGCCGCTGTCGAGGCGGATGCCCGAGCTGCCGCCGACGTCGAAGCCGGGCGGCAGCTTGAATTCGGTGGCCACACCCGGCACGGCAAAGCGATGCAGCGTGCCGCTTTGGGGCTGGTAGTTCTCGGCCGGTTCCTCCGCGTACAGCCGCACCTCAATCGCATGCCCGGCGGTCGACGGCGGGTGTTCGTCGAGGGTGCCGCCGTCGGCCACGTTCAGATGGAGTGCGACTAGGTCGGTGCCGGTGGTCACCTCGGTGACCGGGTGTTCCACCTGGAGGCGGGTGTTCATCTCCAGGAAGTAGAACCTCCCCGACTCATCGGCGAGAAACTCGGCCGAGGCGAGCTCGACCTCGTCGGCCAGCGACGCCAGATCGCCCACGACGCGCATCCCCCGACCACCGCCCCCCGACGACGCCTTGATCAGCACGGGAAGGTCGGCGTCGGTGATCCCGTCGGGGTCCAGCCGATCGAGCACGGGCACGCCGGCTTCTGCCATCAGCGCCTTCGCCTCGGCCTTGGAGCCCATCTGGTTGGCCAGCTGAATGAACTGGGCGGCCCTTGTGCTCCTCGCTGAAGGGCACTCCCCGTGCTTTGGCCAGAATGCCGACGGGATAGCCATGGAGCTGCGCATCAGCCGGTGACCAGCGACGACCCGTAGAGGCCTTGAACTCGTCGACGTCCGACCCCGTCGCCGTCTTCATCAGCGGCGGGCCCGCCAGACCGATCATCGGCAGCCGGTTGGTCAACGCGATCTCGTTGGCCCGCAGCACCTTCTTGAGGATCCACGGGTTGCTCGCACCGCCCCGCACCGTCGGGTCGCTGGCGCTGGCGCTGGCGCTGGCGCTGATCATGGCTTCCACGCCGGACACAACTCCGATGCCGGTGACCACGCTGGCGCCGACGGCGTAGTCGCTCACCCAGGCGGCCAGCGCCGACTGCTCGAGGAACGGCGAGTCCTCGTCCAACAGCAACTCGATGCGTTCGCGCACCGGCAGCTTGCCCCGGCTGCGATGCCGCTCGACGTACTTGGGGCCGCCCCCACCTACCGCGGTGGCCTGCTCGGCGTCGAGGTCGGCCCCGTCGGTATCGGTGTCGATGACCAGGAGTGAGATGCCGTGTGCCCCGGCGCCGCCGGTGCGCACCGCCGCGGTGGCGTAGCTGGCGCACCCCGGAGGTGGTGAACGTCTTCGCCCCGTTGACCAGGTAGTGGTCGCCGTCGCGGACCGCGGTGGTGCGGATGCCCGCCACGTCTGACCCAGCGCGTCGAGATCGTCGATCCACCGGCCGAAGGGGCTATGGCGGGCCGGACCGCCGACGAGGCATCGGTCACCCGTCCGGTCACCACCACGTCGGATCCGGCGTTGAGCGCCGTCGCGATTCCAAACGCCCCCAGGTAGGCGTTGGCGGCGAGCGGGGACCCGTACCCCAGCTCGTCGGCCCGACCCAAGAGGCGGTCGCCTTCGACGTGGGCGTTCTCGGCCGTGACCCCGAGACGTTTCGACAGCTCACGCAGCCGGTCCGCCAGCCCGGCCGGGTTGAGCCCACCGGCGTTGACGACGATCTTGACGCCAGCGTCCATCGCCAGGCCGAGGCAGTCCTCCATTTGTCGCACGACCGTCGTGGCGTACCCCCGGTCGGGATCGGTCGACCTCACCAGCGTGCACGAGTCGGTCGGCGCTTTCCTCAGGGGTTGGCACGTCCGACCGTCAGAGCCCAGCTCGGCTTGGCTGTCACTGCCCGTCCGTATGGTGAATCAACCCCACCCATCGATTCGGAGGCACATGCCATGACGATGACCGAGGACGACCGGTACCATCTCCACCAGCAGCTCGAAGAAGCACTCGACGAACGAGGAGCCAACACCATGATGGAACTGCTTCCACCCGTGGGATGGGCCGACGTCACCACCAAACGCGACCTCGACCAACTCGAGGAACGCATGGACCTGCGCTTTCAGAACGTGGACCTCCGCTTCGACAACGTCGACTCGCGGCTGGACGAGATTTCCGAAAACACAAGTCTCCGCTTGAACCAGGCCGCCGAAACCACCAACCTCCGTTTCGACCAGGCCGCCGAAAGCACCAACCTCCGTTTCGACCAGGCCGCCGAAAGCACCAACCTCCGTTTCGACCAGGCCGCCGAAAGCACCAACCTCCGCTTCAACCAGGCCGCCGAAAGCACCAACCTCCGCTTTGAGAAGGTCGAGAAACGAATCGACGCACAAGCCGACCGGATCATCAGCAAGCTTCTGACAATCCTGGTGCCCATCATCGCGGTAGCCGTAGCGTTCTTGACAGCCATGTCGGTGTGGGGCCCAGGCTGATCACCGAGTCCACCGGCGGGCCACATCAACACGCGATGCCAACGCTCCCGGCGGGGCGAGCAGCGTGACCACCCCGGCACCCAACGCCAGCGCCACAACACGCCCGTCATCGCACTCGACGATCAGGTCCACCTCATGGTCGCCCCGGTGGGTTCGGAGATGACCGACCTACGCTTCTGCGACCCGCGCGTAAGTCAGGAAAGCCCGAACCGCAGATCTCCACGACGTACTCCTGTGATTACCCGGGCTGAACGATGAAGCCGAGCCGGTGAGCAGAAATGGCACCGCAGCAGCTCGGGCGCGGCGACCACCGCTCACGAACTGCAGCGGAACGACCGCCTGCACCTGGCCCCGGCCCCTCCACCCGCATCGAAGTGCAGAAGTTCCACCGGGGCGGTATGCCATTCCTGTGGGCTAACTTCCACACATGCGTTTGCACATAACATTGGACGACGAACTTGTCGAAGAGCTCGACCGTCGCGCCGGGACTCGCCAACGAAGCGCGTACATCGAAGCAGCGGTGCGCCAGACCCTCGACGACGAACGACGTTGGGACGATGTGGAATCGGCCCTCGGCTCACTCGCCGATTCGGGGCACCCATGGGACGACGACCCGGCCACATGGGTGCGCGCACAACGTGAAGCCGACAGCCGGCGCACCGGATAGTGGCCCGCCTACTCCTCGACTCGACCGTGCTCATCGACGCGCTTCGAGGGCGCCCGGCCGCCGACCGGGTCGCCGGCTTGCGACGCCTGGGAACTCAGCCGTGGGTATGCGCCATCTCGGTCGAGGAGATCTGGCGTGGGCTCCACCCCGACGAGGAAACCCATGCGGTGAGGCTTTTTCGCGGCCTTCGATTGGCTCCGCTCGGCGTCCCCGAAGGCCGCCTCGCCGGAACCTGGCGCCGCGACTTTGCCGCAGCGGGAACCACACTGCACCAGGCCGACTGTCTCATCGCTGCGGCAGCAGTTGGGATCTCTGCTTCCCTGGCCACCGCAAACGTGCAGGACTTCCCCATGAGCGAGGTCCGGGTCGAAGCCTGGTAGCGCTGCTTCGCTTGGCATCGACTCGTTGAGACTCCTCACACCGTGTGACGCAACCGCGTCATGTCCACCGAACCCGTGCGAAGCTGTCCTGTGGCCGAGGGATCGGCCCCTGGTCGCCGTGCAGCAGCGATGCAGGACGAGGCTGAGCGGGCGCAAACGCACCTTCAAGATCCTCCCGGCGCCACTATCTAGGCCGGGACGGCCGCCTTGGCGGCCAGGTACAGACCAGCCGGAGAAAACTCCGCGCCATTCGAGAATCGAATCGTGCCGGACTCGGAATCGACCGCCACTTCGCAGAACGCCGGGTAGTCCTCCAGCAACCAGCCGAAGTCAGGTCCGGTCAGCCAATCCTCCAGGTCGATGACCTTCACCGATCCATCATCAAACGTCAGCTCGGTCACGTAACGAGACAGCACCCGCACATCGGTCACGTCGACCAGCACGTACTCGTCAGTGCCCTTCATCCCATCCCCTTCTCATCGGCCGTCGCCTCGATCCAGCATTTCCTCCAGCGTACCTGGGAAGGCGTGGTCAAGGGTTGCATGGAATGCCATGGTCGCCAGCGAACGATGCGACTAGAGCAAATCTTGAACCTCTCGCAATACCTTCGGCGGCAACCGGCCAGCAAGCATCTGAGCCGGGGTGTCGTGTGACACGACTACGTCACGTCCACCGAGTCCGTGCGAACCGTCCGCAACAACGTCTCCGACATCATTTGTCGCGTGCAGCAGCAGCACGAACGGATGGTCATCACCAAGACGGCGCTCCGGCGGCTGTGCTGATCAGCCGCGAAGACCTGGACTCGATGGAGGAGGCGCTCCGCGACACGGGCACTGCGGGAGCGGCTCCCCGAGGCAGTCGCCGGCTGCGGCGATCGCATTCATCACGGGACCGTGGCCGATAACCCCCAGCGAGTCGGGGGTCTCCTTCGTAGCTGGCGGGTCGATGGGGAGATCGCCACTGCCGCTCCCGGGCAGGTTGAGCGCCAATCAGCTGTCGGGACCAGTGCTCACGGGCCCAGCAGAGCCGCAGGCACCACCGCCACGCCGTCTTCGGGGCGGCGGTACGCGTAGCGCCCCGAGGTCACCACCACGGCGTCGAGCAGGTCGTCACCCAACCGGTCACGAAGCCAGCGAAGGTGCACGGTGTCGTCCTGGCTCACGGTGGTCGCCAGCTTGGTCTCGATCGCCACAATGCGCCCGTCATCGCGTTCGACGATCAGGTCCACCTCATGGTCGCCGCGGTGGGTTCGGAGATGTCCAACCGACGCTTCCGCGCGCTGCGCGTACGTGCGGACCCCCAGGGTGACCAGCGACTCGAACAACGCCCCCAGCAACGATCCGTCCTGTGGTCGAGGCACCGGCCCCTGGTCGCCGTGCAGCAGCGATGCAGGTCCGAGACCGAGCAGGGTTGTGGCCAGCGCCGGATCGGTCAGGTGGTGCTTGGGAGCGGCTGCGAGCTGACGCAGGTGGCTCTGGGTGGGTTGCCAAGCCGGGAGCGGATCGAGGATGAACAGCCGTTCCAGCATGTTTCTGTACGGTTCGGTGGTGCTGCGGGCGGGCTTGTTGCCCTCCCCCGGCGTTGCCGCATCCCTGATTTTCTCGTAGGAGGCAACGCTTGAGGTCGCAGCGGCGTACGCAGCCATCCAACGCCGCAGCGCCGCCTCCTTTCGGACCCTGAGTCCCGCCTCCACCATGTCGCGATCCACCACGCGGTCCACGTAGCCGCGCAACTGCGCGCGCCGCACCCGTTGTGGCAGTCCCCGAATGCCGGGAAAGCCCGAACCGCAGATCTCCTCGACGTACTCCGGCAGCCCAACCGATGTCTCGCCGGACACATCGGGTTGGGTGCCGGTCAGGATGGCGGCGAGGGAGACCGTCGGAGAACTCAGGCCACGTTCGGCGAGGATGAGTGGGCGCATGCGCACCTTCAAGATCCTTCCGGCGCCACTATGACTACCCGGGCTGAACGACGAAGCCGAGCCGGTAAGCAGAAACTGGCCCGGAGGCGCACCGGCGTCCACCGCCCGCCGGACAACATCCCAGGTCATCGGCAGGTGTTGCCACTCGTCGATCAGCACCGGCCCGGTGCCCCGCAAGTTCCGCGCGGCGGCCACCGCTTCACGAACTGCAGGATCCTCCATAAGGAAGGTCCTGGTGGCACGCTCCGCTGCCGTGGCGCTCTTGCCCACGCCCTTGGCACCCTCGAGTGAGATGGCGGCCGCTCCTGTGAACAGCTCGTCCAGCTCTCCGTCGACGGTCCGGGGCAGGTAGTGCTCAGCAGCGAGGGAGTGCGAACTCACAGCGTCTACGCTACAGTTCCGGCGCGTCCTACGCTACAGTTCCGGCGCGTCCTACGCTACAGTTCCGGCGCGTCCTACGCTACAGTTCCGGCGCGTCCAGGCTACGACCTCTTCGGCGAGATCCAGCAGAACGAGCGCTATCCCCATCTCGCGAGACCGAAGCCGGCCGTGGCGGCATCTACAGCACGGGGGCCGAGTGAGCAGCGAATCGGGACTATCTCCGTTGCAGAACTTCTTTCTGCGTCGCAGCAGCACTACTTCGGTGCCAGGACTTCTTTCGCACCTGCAGCTGCGTTGAAGTGGCCAAAAGCAGCTCTGAACTCCGCCTCCGACAGGTCAACGATGGAGCACGGATTGCCCGTCCAGCTCCGGACGGCCTCCGTCAGTTCATCCACCTGGGCATCCCATTGATCTCCCCCATCTGCGGTATCCGGCCGGATCACGAAAAGATCAATATCGCTGGCGACCCCTCCGTCTCCCCGCGCAACCGAGCCGAAGAGCCATGCCCCACTCGGCGGGTACTCCCACCGACAGAGACGATCCTTCAATTGCGCAATCAGTTGACTCCGCATACCGGCCAGCGCCCGGATGCCGCTGGTCGCAAGGTGTTGCTCGTTGAGGGTGTAGAGCTTCGACGGAGGGTGATCCTCGACGAGGACGATGCCATGCTCCGCTAAATGCCGCAGGGCGAGGCTGGTTCCCTTTTGACTGAGCCGACCGTTCGAGAGGGCGGCCACCTTCCTTCCTGATAACGGCACGTACGTGCTCGCCAGTACTTCCAAGACGACCCCTCCTCACCATCTCATCGGCTGAGCGACCGGAACCGCTTCCGGCTCTGGCGGCATCTACAGCACGGCCGCCCAGGCGGAGGCCCGACCCGACGCCGACGGCTACATGACCCTCACCGACCGCATCAAGGACATGATCATCGCCGGTGGGCACAACGTGTACTCGATCGAAGTGGAGAACGCCCTGGCAGCGCACCCCGCCGCGACCGACTGCGCCATCGTGGCGAGGCCGCACCCCACCTACGGCGAGAGCATCGTCGCAATCGTCACCCCGGTCGAGGGTACAACGATCACCCTCCCCCAGGTTCAGGAGTTCTGACGGGAACGCCTCTCGCACTACAAGGTGCCCCACGACCTGATCGTCCGGCCCATCCCCCGCAACCCGTCCGGCAAAATCATGAAGCACGTCATCAGAACCGAGATGGCCGACGAAGGCTGATCGGCGACGCTCACCTACCTCCGGTGCCTGGGGATTTGCCGGGTGTGATGCCCGACCCCGTGGGCTAATCTGAGCACATGCGTCTGCACATATCGTTGGACGGCGACCTCGTCACAGAGCTCGACCGGCGCGCCGGGACCCGCCAACGAAGCGCCTACATCGAGGCGGCACTTCGTCAGGCGCTCGAGGACGACCCGCGTTGGGAGGATGTGGAATCGGCCCTCGGTTCACTTCCCGATTCGGGGCACGCCTGGGATGACGACCCGGCCACATGGGTGCGCGCACAACGTGAAGCCGACGGCCGGCGCGCCGGATAATGGCGCGACTGCTGCTCGACTCGACCGTGCTCATCGACGCTCTTCGAGGCCGTCCGGCCGCCGATCGAGTCGCCGGATTGCGACGCCTGGGAACTCAACCATGGGTGTGCGCCATCTCGGTCGAGGAGATCTGGCGCGGGCTCCACTCTGAGGAGGAAGCCCACGCTGTGCGGCTGTTCCGCGGCCTTCGGTTGGCACCGCTCGGCGTTCCCGAAGGCCGCCTCGCCGGGACGTGGCGTCGCGACTTTGCCGCAGCGGGGACCACCCTGCACCAAGCCGACTGCCTCATCGCTGCGGCCGCAGTTGGAATCTCGGCTTCCCTCGCCACAGCGAACGTGCAGGACTTCCCCATGAGCGAGCTGCGGGTCGAAGCCTGGTAGAGGAGAACTCGTTCTGCGCAGCAAGCGGCCTGTCTGCGGTCCAGCACGTCGCAACTCCTTCAGCTTTGGCCAAGTGTGCGCGGGCCTCAGCGAGCGGGCTCATGCTTGGGCTGGCGCCGAGGGACGCCAAGCAGGCTCCACTTTCATGGCGGGCACGATGCGATCAGCACAAACTCGCGCAGGAAAGCGAGCCCGACGGGGATGATCTTCCCCTCAGTTTCGTTGTCCCAACTCACTCGTAGGGTGACCTCGTTGCATCCTCCTCAAACGGGAAGTTGCCCGGTCGCAGGCCCCGGAGGCCTTGCCCCACGTCAAGCGACCATGGGAGGTAGGCCGTGTCTATCACCAACGAGGACCGCTACAATCTGCAGGAACGAGCCAACGAGCTGTTGGGAAAGAAGGAGGGCACGACCTTGATGGAACTGCTCCCACCGGTCGGTTGGGCCGATGTTGCAACCAAGAACGACCTCGACGTCCAGACCGCCTTGCTCGATGCCAAGCTCTCGCTGCTCCGCTCCGACCTCGACACCCAGCTCTCCGGGCTTCGGTCGGACCTCGAGCGCAAGACCTCCGGGCTTCGTTCTGACCTCGAGCACAAGACGTCCGGGCTTCGGTCTGATTTTCAAGCGGAACTGGAGTCAGGACTCCGTCGGCTCGAGAGCAGGATGTTCACAGCGTTCCTGACAATGATCGGTGTGCTGGCCACGATGGCGGCGCTCCTGGTCGCCGTCCTTCTGCAGGCCTAGAACGCAACACCGCTTGGTCGCAGCGACAGGCGTCGGCAGCTTGTCTCTGGGGTTATGGGCGCGGAGTACTGACAAGCGCGACCGCCCGGTGGGCGTTGCCATGGGTCAGCCGCTCGACCGGAACCGTTGCGGCCAGATCACACACGGCGTCCAGCGCCGCCTGCCCGGCCCGGGCCAAATTGAGCGTGTTGGCCAGCAACTCGACCACGGCCTCGTGGGGTTCCAACCGCTGCAACGTCGCCTCGGCACCCTCCTCGTAGGTGGGCAGCACCACCCTGTTCACCGGTCCGACGTCACCGTCAAGACGAACGACATCAGCGTTGATTTCGGCCGGGTCGAGATCGCCGCCGTCGCTCTCGGGCAGGTTGAGCACCGCCCGGCTGGACGCATCGATCGCCAGCCGCTTGGGGTAGCCCACCGCCATCCCGGATCCGGGCCGCACGCCGATCGCCTCATCGCCCAGGTAGTCCCAGCCGGCGGCCACAAAAGCGCCGGTCAGCGTCGACTTGCCGTTGCCCGACGGTGCGGGCAGCAGCACCAGCTGTCCATCCGGCGAGCGCACGGCCCCGGCGTGGAACGCAGCGCAACTGTGGGTCCACACTGCGTACTCGTTGACCACCGACGTCAGCTGGCGCAGGCACGCCTCCCGGCTGGGAAAGCGCCACTCGTAATCGGTGACGAGCACCAGCTCGCCCTCGGGGGTCTCGTGGACATCGAAGAACATGGTCGGCTTCTCGGCGTCGGTCCCCGTGCCGAGGAACGTGTCGAGGGCCTCCAGCACCTCGGTCTGCGGGCCCCGCAGCGCAATGTTGTGATCGATCACCGGGTGGACTCTGCCGGTCACCGCTCCCCCGGTCACCGCGCCGTCGGCCGCCTCCTCGGTCGAACCGGCCGGCGGCTTCGGAGCGTCGAATGGCTCGTCCCGGCCGATGAGCCCCAGCTCGGTGAGCATGGCCAGCCCTGCGGACACGTCGGCGGCGACGTTTGCCCGGTCGATGCCGGCATCCTCAGCCCAGGCGGTGACCGCAGCATCGACGTCGCCCTCGCCGTCGCAGGCGGCCAGCAGCGTGCCGGCGGTGGCGTTGAGCTGGTGGGCGGTTTCGGTGATCAGGTCGTAGGCGATCGCCCGCTCGCCCATCGGTGACAACAGCACGCCGGGGGAACGCTCGGGAAAGGGAGGCACCCGTTCGAGGTTAGTTGTCCTCTGGGCGGGCCCCGGAAGGCGGCCGCACACGAGGCACCACAACCGCCGTCATCACCAGGAGCGAAGCGGTGAGGCCCATCGCCGACAGCATCACCGCCACCACCACGCTCTGGCGCATGATCACCCGCGACAACGGCAGCGCGATCAGCACCTGCGCGACGACGACCACCGCCCAGCCGGCCCTCGACAGCGTGGCGCGACGAAATCCGTCGACGAGCGGCGCGGCCACCACGACCCCGATGGCGCTGACCGTGGCCAGCGCCGTGCCCCATCCCGCGGAGCCCACCCACACCGGGCCGAGGACGGCCACCCCCAGCGCGACGGTGCCCGCCGGACCAACCGGGCGGCGCGTGACGGCCAACGCCAGCGCCAACGGGGCGAGCACGGCACCCGCCGCCAGGGCAGGCTCGGTATCGGGGACCGAGGCCCACACACCGACCAGGCTGACGACAGCCAGCGGCGCCGCCCACTCCTCCAGCGGATGCGGCCGGGTGGGGTCGTCCGACCAGGCCACCACCAGCGCAGCGGCCACCAGCCACGGCCACCGTCGAGGGTCGTTCCAAGCACCGAGGACGGCTCCGGTCAGCCCGGCCAGCGCCACCAGGCGACGCTGCACGAACGACGGGGCAAACCGGGTTGTGGCGGCAAGCAACAGCCCCGCCCCCACCGCCCACGCCGCCAGCACCAGGTGATAGCGCTCGACCACGTCTCAGCGGCCCAGCCACAGGTTTTCGGCGACGCTGAACAGCACGACGACCGCGACGAAGCTCACCACGCACACCAGCACGTACAGCCCCGCGGTCTTCAGCCTGCGAAGCCCGCTCGACAACCACGGCGGCGTCGTCCGCCTCGCTTCCCGACCGCCGGGTGCATCTTCTCCAACCGGCATGGATCGGACCCTACTCCGGCAGCCGCGTACCCTCTCCGGGGTGACGCGCATCTTCTTGTCGGCCCCCGACGTTCGCCAGCCCGAAAAAGACCTGCTGATGGCGGCAGTCGACTCGGGATGGGCGGCACCCGCCGGGCCCGACCTGGCCGCATTCGAAACCGAGATCGCCGCGGTCACCGGCGTCGATCACGCAGTGGCACTCTCCAGCGGCACCGCTGCGCTGCACCTGGCGTTGCACGCCCTGGGGGTCGGCCCCGGCGACGAGGTCATCGTGTCGACGTTCACGTTCGCCGCCTCGGCCAACGCGGTATCCTACGTGGGCGCCACGCCCGTGTTCGTCGACTCCTCGGCCGACGACTGGAACCTCGACCCCGAACTGCTCGAGCGGGCGCTGGCGGAGCGGGCTGCGGTTGGCCGGCTGCCGGCCGCCGTGATCTCGGTCGACCTGTACGGCCAGCCCGCCGACTACCGACGGATCGAACCGATCTGCGAGCGCTACGGCGTGCCGCTCATCGAGGACGCCGCCGAGGCGCTCGGCTCGTCACTCGCCGGGCGGCCGGGTGGATCGTTCGGCAGGGTGGCCGCGCTGTCGTTCAACGGCAACAAGCTGATCACCACGTCCGGCGGCGGCATGCTGGTCGGCGCCGACGAGGCGCTGATCGAACGGGCGAGGTTTTTGTCCACGCAGGCCAAGGAGCCCGCCCCCACTACGAGCATCACGAGATCGGTTTCAACTACCGGCTGTCCAACCTGCTGGCCGCGTTCGGCCGAGGTCAGCTGTCCACTTTGGACGAGCGGATCGCCCGGCGACGCTGGTACTTCGACCGCTACGTCGAAGTACTGGGCGACGTCGATGGGGTGACCTTCCAGCCCGAGATCGACGAGGGGTTCTGCAACCGCTGGCTGACCTGCGCGCTGATCGACCCTGCGCTGGCGGGCTTCAGCTCCGCCGACCTGCGCGAGCACCTGGACGGCGATGACATCGAGTCCCGCCCCACCTGGAAGCCGATGCACCAGCAGCGCTCGTTTGCCGGCGTTCCGACCGTGCTCAACGGCACGTCCGACCGGCTGTTCGACCACGGCATCTGCCTGCCCAGCGGCAGCGGCATGACCGACGGCGACTTCGACCGGGTGCTCACCTCGATCGGCGTGTTCCTCAACCGCGCCTGAACTATCTCGGGAAACCAAACTTTTGCGATAATCCGTTGACGGTCGAACGCCTGTTCGGTACCATGGTGTGTAGGTCATCGCAGGACCGGTCAATCTCGTCGGGTGGGGAGACGCACGGGATACGCAGGCCGCGATGATTGAGGTGTTGTCCAAGCGGACGCTTGGGGCGGCGCCGTCCACGTACGAAGAGCGACTCTCGTTGTGGGGTTGCTGGCTCCTTTGGGGGAGGTGAACATCCATGGTCGAAACGACGGTGACCAACGGCGCGGGAGGCACGGCGGCACAAGGCTCCGCACGCACGGCGAAACGTGCCGGAGGAGACGTTGGGGCACGAGACGCTGGGACACGAGACGCCGGGGCACGAGACGCCGGGGCACGAGACGCTGGGACACGAGACGCTGGGACACGAGACGCTGGCTGTCTGTGTGGGGGCCTCACGGTCGACTCGGGCGTGTCGGAGTTGGACGTCGGGGCGTTGAAGGCCGAGATCGCTGCGCTCTCCAGGGTGGACGCGTTGGTGGTTGCCCGCCGTTCGGCGGTGGTTACCGAGTTGGCTCGTCGTGACGGGGATGTGGCCGAGCAGCTGCGCAGATCCGGCAACATGTCGTCTCGCCAGGCTCGTAAGGCGGCGAAGACCGCCCAGGGTTTGGCACACTTGCCAAAGACCCGCGAGGCGTTGGAACGCGGCGAGATCGGTGCCGGGCAGGCCGAGGCGTTGGCGTCTCGGATGGACAAGCCCGAACAGGCCCGCAACGTCCGAAACAACGAGGACTCACTGTTGGAGAAGGCCAAGTCCCAAGACGTCGACGAGTTCGCTCGCACCATGCGCCAGGAAGACATTGCCGGGTCACCCGATCACGGCAACACCCACGCCCAACGCCAGCGGCAGGCCCGGAAGGCGTCGACGTGGATCGACGGCGACACCGGCATGCATCTGCTGTTTGCCGAGTTCGATCCGATCACCGGCGCCCGCATCTCCACCCAACTGGCCACGATGGTCGACCAACTGTGGCGGGCCGAACACCTACCCGGCGCCGCCCGCCGCAACAAACGGGCGGTCGCCCAACGACGCGCCGATGCCCTCGAAGCGCTCATCTGCCGCAACACCACCAAGAACGCCGGCACCACGACCGGCACCACCGACGCCCGGAGCAACGGTGACGTCCGGTGCGACGGCACCAGCAACGGCACCAGCAACGGCACCAGCACCGGCAACGGGACCAGCACGCCCGGCGGTGCGACGTCGACGCCCGAGGAACACCCTGCTCCGGCCGACGCGCCCGCCGGTCAGCCGAGCTTCGACTTCGGTCCCACCGGCGACACCGGTCCCACCGGCGACACAGCTGGTCCCACTCCCCAACCCACCAAGCACGATGATCCCGGCCCGGCACCAGTAGTGCCGGCGCCCAACCCGACCCAACTGATGGTCATCGCCAACTACGACGCGCTCCGTCAGGCTCTCGCCGGGGGATCGCTGCCCGACGGCACCCCGCTGTCCGCCGAAGCGGTCGCCAAGCTGGCCTGCGACGCCGAACTCCTCCCCGCCATCTTCGACACGAACGCCCAACCGCTCTGGCTGGGCCGCACACAACGCCTCGCCACCCCCGCCCAACGAGCCGCCGTCACCGCCCGCGACCGCGGCTGCATCGGCTGCGCCACCGCCGCCGAATGGTGCCAAGTCCACCACATCACCTGGTGGTCTCAACACGGCACCACCGATCTCGACAACCTCTGCTTGTTGTGCTCCAAACACCACCACCTCGTCCACGAACACAACCTGAAGATCGTCCCAACCCCAAATGGACCCAAAATCCACACCGGAGGAACTCACCCGCCACCGCAGCGCTCAGCAACCGACCCCAGACCAACGCACATCGCTGCCTAAGGACAGGTCAACCCGCTGACGATCACCGAAGACGACCGCCACCATCTACACCAACAGCTCGCAGGAGCGCTGGATCAACGAGGGGCCACCACGATGATGGAACTGCTCCCACCGGTGGGATGGGCCGACGTCGCCCCAAACGCGACCTCGACCAGCTCGAGGAACGCATGGACCTGCGGATTGACAAGGTCGAGCACAGCATGAACCTCCGCTTCGACAAGGTAACGGAAAGCATAGATCTGCGCTTCGACGCAACCGTCTCGAGTTTCCATGCCGACCTTGCGGAGTCGGGTCGTCGGATGCAGGGCGTGTTCCTCACGGCAATCGTCGCTGCCACCAGCCTTCTCGCTGCGCTCTCGGTGTTCGGGCCCAAGTGACCCGCAGTCTCCGAAGCGATCAAGTTCCTCAGACGTTGACGCAGTATCGGCGACGTTGACCAGCCCCATGCTACGTGACACAATTGTGTCATGGCGACTGAATCGGTGCGATCCGTGCGCAACAACTTCTCCGATGTCATCGGACGGGTGCAGCAGCATCACGAACGGGTGACCATCACCAAAAACGGTGAGCCCGCAGCCGTACTCATCAGCCCCGAGGACCTCGATTCGATGGAGGAAACGCTCACCATCCTGTCGGAGCCCGGTGCCCGGGCCGAGCTGGCGGAAGCCGAGCAGTCGATCCTCGATGGTGATGTCGTCGCTGGCGCCGACGCCATCGCTGCCCTCCGTCAAAGGTGACCGAGGGTAGCTACAACGTCGTGCTTTCGCGTCCCGCGGCACGAGCGCTCGAAGAACGGCTTCCTGAGGCGGTTGCAGTTGCGGCGATCGACTTCATCAACGGTCCGCTGTCCGACAATCCGCAACGAGTTGGAGGCCCGCTGCATGGCGAGCTCGAAGGCTGTCGAAGCGCCAGACGAGGCACCTACCGAATCGTGTACCGCATCGATGAGACGAAACATGCGGTGTTCGTTCTGCGGATCGCCCATCGCCGGGACGTGTACTCGACGTAGAGCCCCCACTCATGCTTTCGGCGTGCGGCCCCACCGGATCAGCGCAACTGCGGCCTGATAACACCGATGAGTGACGCCAGGGCGTCCCGGCGGCGCAGCGATCTGTCCTCCAGATGGGCCTTGGATGGCCAGGCGAGGGCGGTGAGGTAGGCCGCACGATCACGAAGCGACATCTCCCGGGCCACGTCCAGCTTGGCCCGACCCAGGCTGGAGCCCTCCCGCCGATGCCGCTCAACCATCACGACCTCGTCGGGGTCCAACCGGTAACCGGCCCGCCACTCCGTCCACGCCGGAACCTTGACGCCGAGTCGCTCGGCGACCAGGTCGACCGCCATCGCCAGCACGGCGCCGCCGCGCCACAGCGCCGCCTCGGGGGCGACCACCTCCGGGGCGAGGCCGCCGTTGGCCAGGTAACCGGCCAGGTCGCGCAGGTTCATCAGCGCCGGCTGGGGCGACCCCAACAGCAGGTGATACGCCGAGTGCAGCAGGCGGTGGGTCGGGCTGAGCGCTCCGAAGCTCACCCCGCCGATCTCGAAATGATCCGGGTGGGCGAAGAGCCGTTCGAGGGGGATGCGATGCCCGAAGACTCCGTCGGCCGGCGTGCGATGCAGGTCGAACTCGACTCCGTCGGGAAGGGTGGGGGTGACCGACTTGGCGAACCGCCGGTCGAAGCCCCTGCGCCGCTCCGCCCACGGCAGCGTGCCTCCCATCGCCGTGAGGACCGCGACCGCCCGGTCGATGTCCCGCGCCGCCACCAGCAGGTCCACGTCGGCGAACGTACGCACCGACGGGTCGAGCGCATCGAGATGGGCGATCGCCGGGCCCTTGATCACCAAGTGCTCGATGCCGCCGGCCGCATCGAAGGCGTCGCGCACCTCCAGCAGCCGGACCTCCAGCTGAATGCACCACAGCAGGGCACCGTGCTGGCGCTCCACCAAGTCGGCCTCGAGCTCCGGCGACAACTCGACATCGCCGGACGCAGCGGCGGCCAGCAGCGGCCCAATCAGCCGGGTCTGTTGCAGCCGACCGGCAAAACCCGCCTGGTCGCTGTCCGGGGGGAGTTCGATGCCCGGCGCCCCGGGCAGGCCCCAGCCGGCGATGGCTCGAAGCGCGGCCTCGGTGGCATCGACCGGCGCGGTCACGTGAGGCCCGCCGGGGCGACGGCCTGCTCGACCGCCTCGATCAGCTGCGCGTCGACCAACGAATCGACTGCGGCCTGCACCTCGGCCACCCGTATCTCGCCCAGCTCGGGCCAGAGCTCACCGATTCGCTCGGTCAGCTCGTCGGCCGAGGCCGCCTCATCGAGCACCAGCCAGACGAAGAGGGCCGACCCCTCGATGCCCACCGTGTCCCGCCCCGACGCACCGACCCACGCCCGGCCGTGCAGGGCACGAAACACCATGCCGTGAACACGCTGGTAGCGAAGAGGGGGGGCTGACACTCAACGGATCATATTCACTTGGGGATCATGTTGAACTCGTCGGGGTTCGGTCCGTTCCGCTGGTCCCGGTCGAGGCCCGTGATCCGGGCCATCTCGTCGTCGGTCAAGTCGACGTCGAAGATGTCGAAGTTCTCCGCCACCCGGCTGGGCGTCACCGACTTGGGGAAGATGATGTCGCCCCGCTGGATGTGCCAGCGCAGCGTCACCTGGGCGGCGGTCTTGTGGTGGGCCTTCCCGATCTCGATCAGCGTGTCGTCGTCGAGCACCTTGCCCTGGGCGATCGGCGACCAGGCCTCGGTGGCGATGCCGCGCTCGGCGTTGGCGGCGCGCACGTCGTCCTGGACGAAGTACGGATGCACCTCGATCTGGTTGACCGACGGCGCCGTGTCGGTCTCGTCCGCCAGCCGCCTCAGGTGAGCGGGCTGGAAGTTGGACACGCCGATCGAGCGGCAGCGGCCGGTCGCCTTGATCTCCTCCATCGCCCGCCACGTCTCGACAAAGTCGCCGACGTCGGGCATCGGCCAATGGATGAGGAACAGATCGAGCGCGTCGACGCCGAGGTCGTTGATCGTGGTTTCGAACGACGCCAGCGCGTCGTCGCGGCCGTGGTGGGAGTTGTTGAGCTTGCTGGTGACGAACACCTCGGAGCTGTCCCCGCCGAAGTGCCGCAGCGCCTCCCCCACCTGGGCCTCGTTGCCGTACATCTGAGCGGTATCGATGTGGCGATACCCGGCGCGCAGCGCCGTCAGCGTGACGTCGACGGTGTCGGCCGGGTCGATCTGGAACACCCCGAAGCCCAGCTGAGGAATCTGCACCCCGTCGTTGAGGGTGATGTTGGGGACCGTGCTCATCAGAGGGGTTTCCTTTGCGGGTCGGGGGCCAGCGTCTGTACCCGACGCAGTGACCTCCCAAACGGTGCCGGCGCAGCGCACGGAGCGAGATCGCCGACCGGGTCACCTCCCACCGTTGGCCGGTTCAGGTCGCCGACCTACCCAGCTTCCAGTAGCCCCGAACCGTTGCCTGGGATCGGGTGAGCCCACGCCCGTCGAACAGGTGGGTGCGGATGCGCTGCATCGCCGCCGCCTCGCCGGCCACCCACACCACCGCCGGCATCGCGCCAAGGCTCTCGATCGCCTCGACCATCGCCGTCCCTGGAGCCGCCCCCTCCGGAAGGTCGAGCCAGCGGAGCGTCGTCGCCGGACCGGCGTGCAGTTCCAATCGGACGGCGGGGTCGCTGACCTCGATCAGCACCGTGACGGGCAGGGTTGGGGGCATCGCCTCGAGGAGCTGATCGATGGCGGGGATAGCGGTCTCGTCCCCGGCGAGCAGGTACGAAGAAACGCCGGTCTGAATCTCGTAGCCCCGGCCGGGCCCCGAGACCGCCACCTCGTCCCCGGGCGTGGCCGATGCCGCCCAGCCGGAGGCCGCGCCCTCGCCGTGGGCGACGACGTCGATGGTCAGCTCGCCCGCCTCGGGATCGTGGCGGCGAGGCGTAAACGTGCGGATCGGGGCCCGCGACCCGTCCGACAGCTCGAACTGGTTGCCCGTCCACGTGGGCAGCTCCAACCGGCCGTCAGCCTGCGGCAACAGCAGACGCACCGACGCCGCCGGCTCGTCGATCGCCAGCCCATCGAGCTCGGGCCCGGCGAGGACGACGCGCGTCATGCGAGGGGTCAGCGGCGCGATCCGATCGACGGCGACCAGCCGGAACTGCGGCGGCTCCCGACGCAGTGGCGCTTTCGGGTCGGATTGGCGGGCACTCACGGCGCAACTCTGTCAGAGACGGCGACCTGGAACGCAGCACCCGGCCGGTATGATCTGCAACAACGGGCCAACGAAGTCTTGGGAAGGAAGGAGGGCACCACCTTGATGGAGCTGCTTCCCCCGGTTGGATGGGCAG
Source organism: Candidatus Microthrix subdominans (assembly GCA_016719385.1). Classification (NCBI taxonomy): domain Bacteria; kingdom Bacillati; phylum Actinomycetota; class Acidimicrobiia; order Acidimicrobiales; family Microthrixaceae; genus Candidatus Neomicrothrix; species Candidatus Neomicrothrix subdominans. The sequence continues at coordinate 61,828 of JADJZA010000003.1, forward strand.
ACGTCGCTACCAAGCGCGATATCGATGCGCTCGACCTCAATTTCCGCCGGATCGACGACCAGTTCAAGCGCGTTGACGAACGGTTCAAGCACATCGATGAGCAGTTCAAGCGCGTCGACGGACGATTTGACCGGCTTGAGTCACAGATCGATGAGCGAATCGACGCTCGATTCGACGCGTTCAACGCCAGCGTGCAGACCGACCTTCGCAGGATGCAGGCGGTGCTGTTGGGCACGATGACAACGCTCGCCGTCGCGATCACCGGCATCATCTCCATCGCTACCTGAACTCGAGCACCTGAAACACGGCGACGAGGAGGCCCTGACCCCTCACCCGCGGAAGTTGGGCGACCGCTTCTCGCGGTGGGACGCCAACCCCTCTCGCGCGTCGGGACCGCCAAACCCGTAGAACTCGGCGTACAACGATGCATCGAAAGCGGGGCCGGCCGACCGGTAATGGTGGTTGAGCGTGTGCTTGGTGAACGCGATCGCCTCGGCGGACCCGGCGGCGAGGTCGACGGCGATGCTCATCGCCTCGTCTTGCACGGCGTCGTCGTCGACGCACAGCGACACCAGCCCGATGCGTTCGGCCTCCTCGCCGCTGAGCGGACGGTTGGTCAGCAGGTAGTACTTGGCCTTCGCCATGCCGCACAGCAGCGGCCAAGCAACCGCCGCATGGTCGCCGGCCGCCACGCCGAGCCGGGTGTGCCCATCGATGATCTTGGCGGACCGGCCCACCACCGACACGTCGGCGAGCAACGCCGCCACCAGCCCCGCACCAACCGCGGGGCCATGGATGGCCGACACGACCGGCTTGGAGCAGTCGATGATGCCCCACACCAGGTCTCGGGCCTCGGTCAGCACCCGGCTGCGCACCTCCCGGTCCGACATGATCGAGTCGAGCAACTCGAAGCTGCCGCCCGCCGAGAACCCCTTGCCCGCGCCGCGGATCAGCGCCACCCGCGTGTCGGGATCACGGTCGATCACCCGCCACACGTCGGCCAGGCTGCGGTGGGCGTCGGCGTCCACGGCGTTGAGGCCGGGCGCATCCAACGTGAGCCGCAGCACCCCGTCGGAAGGTCGGTCCACGCCGAAGCCGCTGAAGTTGCCGTAACGATCGTCGTCGGTGGTCACAGTCCGAGTCTCGCGCCGGGGCCGGCCTCGCCGTCACAGGCCGGGCGTATCATTCAAGGCGTTGCGGCGACCCTGCGAGGCACCGCCCGGTCGCAGGCTCCGGAGGCCTTGCCCAACGTCCGACGACCATGGGGGCAGACCGATGTCCATCACCAACGAGGATCGCTACAATCTGCAGCAACGATCCAACGAACTGCTGGGCAAGAAGGAGGGCGCAACCTTGATGGAACTGCTCCCACCGGTCGGCTGGGCGGACGTCGCCACCAAGACGGACCTCGAAGCTCAGACAGCCCTGCTTCGGTCTGAGTTTCGGGCCGACCTCGAGTCAAGCCTTCGTCAGCTCGAGAGCAAAATGTTCACCGCATTCCTCACCGTCATCGGCGTGTTGGCCACCATGGCGGGGCTCCTCGTAGCCGTGCTGCTGCGCTCATAGCCCTCGAACGGGCGCGTGGCGGGGCCACGGACGGGCCTGTTCGAGGATGCGGGCCAGGCGCAACGGCACCGCGTCCCGGTGGCGCCCGGCGATGATCTGGAGGCCCACCGGCAAGCCGTCGGCGGTCAGGCCAGCCGGCACCGAGATGGCCGGGTTCCAACACAGGTTGGCCGGCATCGTGTAGGGCGTCGCCATGCCCATGGCCACCTCCCGCCCGTCGATCACGGTCGGCGGCGGTCCCTTGTCGGCGAACGCCGGCACCGCCGTCGTCGGGCACAGCACCACGTCCACCTCGTCGAACAGGGCTGCCATGTGGGCCTGGAGTTGCTCGCGCAGCCGAAGGATCTCGGCGTAGCGCGCCATCCCCAGCTTCTCGGTCGCCTCGAGGCCGCGTCGCACGAAGGGCGTCAGCTCGTCGGCCAGCTGGGGCCACATGCCCGGCTCCAGGCTGAGCCACAGGTCGGCGGCCCCGGCCTGGAACCACAGGCGGACCGGATCGCCCAGATCGACCTCGCCGTCATCGAGGATCAACCCGGCGTGCTCGGCCAGCTCCTCGGTCACCGCCTGGCACAGGGCCGCCACCTCGGGATCGGTCACCCCGAACCCCAGGTCGGGCGACCAGCGGGCACGCAACCCGCCGGTGGCCAGCGAGTCGATCAGCTCGGCGTAGCGGAGCTCGGTGGCGGGGAGCGAGAGGCGGTCGCGGTCGTCGGGCCCGGCCACCGCGTCCAGGTGGCGCGCCGACTCGGCGACCGTGGTGGTGAGCAACCCCACCACGGCGGTCTGCGAGCCGCTGGGCCCCTCGAGCGGGATGCGCCCGTGGCTGGGTTTCATCCCGACCAGCCCGCTGAACGAGGCGGGAATGCGGGTGGACCCGCCGCCGTCCGATGCGGTCGACACCGGCACCAACCCGGCCGCCACCGCAGCGGCCGAACCGCCGCTCGACCCACCCGGCGTGCGGCCCTCGCCCCACGGGCTGGTCGTCACCCCGAAGGCCAAGGTGCGGGTGAAGCTGAGCGTCCCGAACTCCGGCGCCGCCGTCTTGCCCACCGGCACCCCACCGGCGGCGCGCAGGCGGGCGACGTGGATCGAGTCCTCGGCCACCGGCCCACGGTCGGCGTACACGACCGAGCCATGCGTGGTGGGCATGCCGGCGCAGTTCTCCAAGTCCTTCACGCCGAACGGCACGCCGGCGAACGGCCCGGGGTCCTCCCCGTTGGCCACCAGATCGTCGACGCGATCGGCGGCCCGCGTGGCCGCATCGGCATCGACGTGAACGAAGGCGTTGAGCGCGCTGTTACCTGCGTCGATGCGGGCCAGGCAGTCCTCGACCACCTCGCGGGCGGACCGCTCGCCCGACCGGACGGTATCGGCGATCTCGATGGCCGTTGGCCGTGTTTCCCCCATGAGCGCTCCCCCGTCGATCGTGCGCCACAGCCTGCCAGACCGCGACGGCCGTTCCCACCGCTCAGAGGTAACGGTCCCCCGGTTGGCGGGTTCGCATCACCTCGGCCGGCGAGCCCCACGCCACCACGCGGTCGGGCAGGCTGCGGGTGAGCACGGCGCCCGCTCCCAACACCGAGTCGTCCCCGATCGTCAGGCCATGACGAACGATCGCCCCCATCGCCACCGCGGCCGCCCGGCCGATGCTCACCGTGCCGCCGGTGAGCGCACCCGGGCCCAGGCTGGACCCGGCGGCCATCGTGGCGTCGTGGTCCAGATTGGCCTGAGCTCCGAGCAGGGCGTGGACGTCGATGGCCGCCTGTGGACCGATCGACGCCCCCGCCAGCACGACCGCACCATCGCCGATCCGGGCCGACGCTGCCACCGACGCCGTCGGGTGAACGACCGCGACAAACGCCAGGCCAGGAACCGTGCGGGCGAGCCGCTCGGCGACGACCAGCCGGGTGTGGTTGTCGCCGACACCGATGACCACGCCGTCGATCCGGCCCTCGCTCCACCAGGGGGCGACCGCATCGGTGCCACCGACGACAGGAACGCCCAGCACGGTGCTGGTCGATGCACCACCCGCCGACCCGGCTGCGCCGTCATCGACGACGGCGACCACCTCGAGGGTCGAACCCGCCTGGGCCGCATCGACGACGCAGGATGCGTGGCCCGAACCCCCGACGATCATCACCCGACGCACCCACCAACCGTAGAACACGTCGTGAGGGTGAGGCCCCACGTCCAAAAATGTCCCACGCCATCCGTACGCTGATCTCCCAGCCCAGCGATGCGGCCCAATCGCCCGCTCACGAGTCCGACCAGGAGGACCGATGAGCATCACCAATGAGGACCGCTACGATCTACAGGCGAAAGCCAACCACGTTGTGGGACGGAAGGAGGGCACCACGCTGATGGAACTGCTCCCTCCAGTGGGCTGGGCCGACGTCGCCACGAAACGTGACCTCGACCAGCTTGAAGCACGCCTGATCGCCCAGTTCGAACGACGCTTCGTCGGCATCGACCATCGATTTGTGGGCATCGACCAGCGATTTGTGGGCATCGACCAACGGTTCGAACGCGTCGACCAACAATTTGAACGCGTCGACGATCGATTCGATCGGGTCGACCAACAATTTGAACGCGTCAACGACCGATTCGATCGGGTCGACCAGACGCTGACGACGGCGCTGGCGGAACAGACAGCGGCCTTCCAGACCGAGCTGCGCAAGATGTACGGCGTACTGTTGAGTGCCATGGTGGCGTTGGCCACGCTGGTCGCGGCGATCGTGGCCCTCAGCAGCTGACAGCACCGTCCGAGCGAACGAGCGGCGTCTGCGTCCACAATGGGGACATGAACCGCAGCGACCTCCTCGACCAATTCGATCTCACCGGCCGCACCGCCATCGTCACCGGCGGCAGCCGGGGCATCGGCCGGGCGATCGCAGGCGGATTTGCCGCGCTCGGCGCCAACGTGGTGATCGCCAGCCGCAAGGGCGACGCCTGCAGCGCCGCCGCCGAGGAGATCAACGCCGCAGGGGGCTCGGCGGTCGGCGTGGCCGCTCACCTGGGCCACCTCGAGGACGGCCCGGTCGTCGTCGAGGCCGCCGTCGAGGCGTTTGGCGGCATCGACATCGTCGTCAACAACGCCGCCAACGCACTGGCCCAACCGCTGGGTGACATCACGCCCGAGGCATGGGAGAAGTCGTTCTCGACCAACCTGCGGGGCCCGGTGTTCCTCGTCCAGGAGGCGCTCCCCCACCTGCGGGCATCCGCCCACCCGGCGATCATCAACATGGTCACCGCCGGCATCTACACCGGAGGCGGCTGGATGTCGATGTACCTGGCCGCCAAGTCGGCGATGGCGTTCTTCACCCGCTCGATGGCGATGGAGCTCGCCGGCGACAACATCCGCGTCAACGCCATCGCCCCGGGCACGGTGGCCACCGACATGGTGCGCAACAACCCCGACGAGGTGCAGCAGGCGATGGTGGACGCCCAGCTGATCAAACGCATGGCCGATCCCGACGAGATGGTGCCGGCGGCGGCGTTTCTGGCCTCGGACGCCTCGTCGTTCATGACCGGCCAGGTGATGGTGCTCGACGGCGGCATGACCAACCACTGACCGCCAGGGCACCCAGATCCCCGATCAGCGACGTCGCCACGCCGAGCCGGGCCGAACCCTCCATCGGGACGGCGGGCTGGGTCACACTGGTGGCCATGAACAGCGAGAGCTCCACGTCGGTCGACGCCAGCCGTCCCGCATTCGGCTACCAGGCGGCGCTCGACACCGTCCGCGACTGGGCCGAGCGGCTGGCGGTCGCCGCCGAATCGGCGCCGCTCGACACCCCGGTGCCCAGCTGTCCCGGGTGGGACCTGGGCAAGCTGGTGCGCCACACCGGCCGGGTGCACCGCTACGTCGCCGCCCTGGTCGCCCAGCGGGCGACCGAAGCACCGGCCCGGGACCTCGTCGACTTCGGGTGCCCCGCCGACGACGGCGAGCCGTCGGCGTGGATCGCCTGGTACCGCAGCGGGGCCGAACAGCTCCTGGCCGTGTTCGACGACACCACACCCGACACGCCGATGTGGTCCTGGGGAGACGATCAACACGCCACCTTCTGGGCCCGCCGGATGGCCCACGAGACCGTGATCCACGCGGTCGACGCCCACCTGGCGGTCGGGACGGAAACGGCCATCGACCCCACGGTCGCCGTCGACGGCCTGGACGAACTGCTCGAGATCCGGCGCACCTCCCCGACCTTTACCCAACTCGAGGAGCCGTTCGCCGGCGCCGGCACCGTGCACCTGCACGCCACCGACGACTCGCTGGCCCCGGGCCACGGCGAATGGATGATCACCTTCGGGCCCCACGGGTACGACTCGAGCCACGGCCACGGCAAGGGCGACGTGGCGGTCAAGGCGTCCGCAGCCACGCTGGAACTGCTTACCCTGGGACGCGCAAGCGCCGAGACCGCAGAGCACCACGGCGCTCAGATCTTTGGCGACCGGGACGTCCTCGACCGGTGGCTGGCGGGGATGACGTTCACGTGATCGCCACCCGGAACGCCCCGCGGTGAACACGAGCGGGGACGTCGAACAGCCACCGGGGACCAGGCCCGGCCCGCAACCGGGGCGTTCGAGCATCGAGCCCCTTCCCACCGTCGGATCGCCGGCGCTGGCCCGCCGCCGACGGATGCGACACCGCCTCGTGGCGCTCGGCGCCTGGGTGGTGCTCATCGTCGCCGCCCAGGTGGCGATCCAGCGAAGCGGCAAGGGAACGGTCGAGGCGCTCTCCGACGCGGTCGAGGTGGCCCGCGGCGCCTGGTGGGCGCTGCCCGCCTACCTCGCCGCCTACGCCGCCCGCTCGCTGGTGATGTTCCCCGCCGTGCTGCTCACCGTGGCCGCCGGGGTGCTCTTCGGCGCCTGGCTGGGCGTGCCCATCGCCCTGCTCGGCGCGGTGATCTCGGCCGCCATCAGCTACGAGATCGCACGCACGATCGGTCCCACCGAGGCCACCCTCAACCGTCCCACCGTGAGCCCCTGGACCCGCCGGATCCAACACGCCGGGTTCGTCACCGTCCTGTCGATGCGCCTGGTGATGTTGCCCTTCGATCCGGTCAACCTGCTGGCCGGAGGGCTGCGCATCCCCCGCCGTGCGTTTCTGGCGGGAACGGCGCTGGGCCTCATCCCCGGGTTGACGGCGTTCGTGCTCGCCGGGGCGTCGGTCGGCCGTGTCGACGCCGGCCTGGGCGACCTCAGCGTGCCCCTGTTGGTCGCCGCCGTCACGATGTACGCCTTCAGCGTGGCGCTGGCCATCGTGCTCGCACGCCGCCAGGCACCTCCGGCGAAAGGCCGGGCGGCCGAAGCCGGGCGGTAGTCTCCACCCCGATGATGCCCAGTGACGAACGCCGTTCATCGGCGAGCGAACCGATCAGGTTCAACCGGCCCTCGCTGATGGGCCGAGAGCTGGCGCTGGTGGCCGAAGCGATGGACGGTGGATGGACCGCAGCGGCCGGCCCCTTCAGCCGACGGGCCGAGGCCGCCCTGTCCGACGCCCACGACGGGGCAACCGTGTTGTTGACCACGTCGTGCACCGCGGCGCTCGAGCTGGCCGCCGCCACGCTCGACCTGGGCCCCGGCGACGTCGTCGCCGTCCCCAGCTTCACGTTTCCCACCACCGCCTCCGCCTTCGCCCGCAACGGTGCGGCCCTGCGCTTCATCGACGTCGATCCTGACACGCTCGGCATGGACCCAGTCCATCTCGCCGACCAGATCGACGAGCGGGTGAAGGCGGTGGTGCCCGTGCACTACGCCGGGCGGGCCGCCTCGATCGAGGCGGTGTGCGACGCGGCGTCGACCGTGGGCGCAACCGTGATCGAGGACAACGCCCACGGCCTGTTCGGCACCCACAACGGTCGCCCCCTGGGCACCACCGGCGCCATGTCGACGCTGAGCTTCCACGAGACCAAAAACTTCATCTGCGGCGAGGGGGGCGCTCTGGTGATCAACCGGCCCGCCGACGTCGACCGGGCAGAGATCCTGTTGCACAAGGGCACCGATCGGCGCCGCTTCGACCGGGGCCAGGTCGACAAGTACACCTGGCAGCTCACCGGGTCGTCGTTCGGGCTCAGCGACGTGCTGGCCGCCTACCTCACCGGCCAGCTCGAAGCCCGCGACGAGATCCTCGGCCGGCGCTCGGCGCTCTGGCACCGCTACCGAGACGCCCTGTCGACGGTGGCCGACCGCCTGGGCATCACCCTGCCCGTCGTGCCCGAAGGCGACACCTCGGCCTGGCACATGTTCCACCTGCTGATCGACGGGGAGCATCGACGCAACCGGGTGCTCGCCCGCCTCCACGCCGACGGCATCGGCGCCACCTTCCACTACCAGCCGCTGCACTCCAGCCCGGCCGGGCGCCGCCTGGCCGACCGCACGGCCCACTGCCCGGTCACCGACCGCGTCGCCGACCAGCTGCTGCGCCTGCCGTTCCACAACCGGCTGGCCCCCGCCCAGGCCGACCGGGTGCTCGACTCGCTCACCCGGGCGCTGGAGGAGGTGTGACCGACGCTGCGGTGGAGCTGCCACGCCAGGCCGTCGAGTTCACGTACTCGGTGGTGATCCCGGTGTTCAACAGCGAGGAGCTGGTCGGCGGCGTCGTCGAGGGGCTGCTCGACACGTTCGCCGGCGCCGGGCTGCAACTCGAGGTGATCTGCGTCAACGACGGATCGGTCGATCGCAGCTGGGACGTGATCGCCGGGCTGGCCGAGGCCCACCCCAACGTGGTGGCGGTGGACCTGCTGCGCAACTACGGCCAGCACAACGCCAACCTGGCCGGGCTGCGCGAGGCGACCGGCGACTACCTGATCACGATGGACGACGACGGCCAGAACCCGCCCGGCGAGACGCTGCGGCTGATCGCCGCCATCGTCGAACGCGACGACGACGTCGTGTTTGGGCGCTTCGACTCGAAGAAGGCCAGCGGGCTCCGCCGCGTCGGCTCGGCGATGATCGGGCAGGTCAACCGGCGGGTGTTCGGCCAACCCGACGACCTGGTGGTCTCCAACTTCCGCATCATGACCGCCGCCGTCGTCGACCGCATCTCCGTCGCCCAGACCTCGTTCCCCTACATCACCGGCCAGGCCCTGCTCGCCTCGCGACGGCGCTCCAACGTCACCGTGGAGCACCGGGCGCGCTCGGTGGGCGGATCCAACTACACGATCGGACGCATCCTCAGCCTGGTGATGCGCATCCTGTTCAGCTATTCGCCGGCTCCGCTCCGACTGGCGTCCATGGCCGGCCTGTTCACGTCGTTTGTCGCCTTCGCGCTGGGCACCGGGGTGATCCTGCACAAGCTGATCTCGGGCACCAACGTGCCCGGTTGGGCGTCGATGATGGTCGCCATGGCGTTCACCAACGGCATGACCGTGCTGATCGTCTCGATGATCGGCGAGTACACGGTGCGGGTGCTCCAGCAGGTGTCGAGCGCCCCGACCTACGCGATCAGCCGAACGCTCGGGCGAACGTGACGACCCGTCCGTCTCCGCCGCACCGCCCGGGCGCGGTCTAGTGGGCGCCGATGCACCCAGGCCCCTGATCATCCCCGGCGGTCAGCGATGCGGCTCCACCTGGTTGGCCAGCTACCTCGACTCCCACCCCCGGGTGAGCCTGGCCCGGCCCCGCCGTCCCGAACCCAAGGTGTTCCTCGACCCAAACGCCGACGCCGGCACCTGGTGGCGCCGATGCTCCCGGCCGAACCCGACGGCAATGACCGGACCGGCCTACCGGCGCCGCAGTGGGTGCTCGAGAAGTCGACGTCGTACCTGGAACGACCCGAGACGATCGCCAGGATCGAACGGCACCTGTCCGGCGTTCGGGTGGTCGTCGTGCTGCGCGACCCGGTGGAGCGGGCGATCTCCAACTGGCGGTTCTCGGTGGCCAACGGCCTGGAGCACCGCGACGTCGCGGTCGCCCTCGATCCCGAGCGGGCCGTCGACGCCACCGATGACGCCACCGATGACGCCACCGATGACGCCGGCACGGTGCGGCCCCGCAGGTATCTCCAGCGCGGGCGCTTCGCCGAGCTGCTCCAACCATGGATGGTGGCCTTCGGCCACCGCCTGCACGTCGTCGTGCTCGAGGAACTGCTCGCCGACGCCGACGAGGGGACGCGGCTGTGCCGGGCACTGGGCCTGTCGCCCGAGGCGTCCGCCCCGGCCGGGTCGGTCAACGCCTCCCTGGACGACACCCCGGTCCCCCAGTCGGTCAGGGACGCCCTCGGCGAGTACTACCGGCCGCTCCAGGCCCCGCTGGAGGAGCTGCTCGGTCGGAGCCTGCCGTGGGGCCCAACGCCGGCCGGGCCGCCGAGGTGATCGTTCCCAGCAGCAGGACGGCCGTGACCACCAGGTAGCCGGACGCCCCGCGCACGGCCACCTCCGCCGGTATCCCCAGCGCCGCCACCACGCCGACGGCCACCGCACCACCCGCCCAGCCAACCAGCGGCCATCCCCGACCCTGCACGGCGACCAGGACCGCGCCGGCGGTGGCCATCAGCGCCGCTGCGGAGGCGGCGCCGATCAGGCCCCCGAGCGCAGGTGTGGTCTGGGACGAGTCGCCAAACAGCACCGGCAACAGCGGCGGCGCCAGCACGGCCCCGAGCGCTGCGCCCAGCGCGGTCACCGGGAGCGCCGACCACCCCAGGATGCGGTTCACCCGGGCGCTGCGGTCGCCCAGATCCGCCTCGGCCAACCAGTGGGTGAGCCGAAAGAGCATGGCGCCGCCGACGAGCAGCGGGATGCGCCCGATGGCGATCAGGTTGAACAACCCGACGACGTCGGCCCGATCGGACCGGGCCGACGTGGCCAACACCGGCACCGCCTGGGCGACCTGGACGGCCAGGGCGACAGCGGCCACCCCGGCGGAGAAGGCGACGTCGCCGCCGCTTCCCGGCCTCGACCCGACCGGGCTCGAATCCAGCCCGGCGCGCCCGCCGACGGCGAGGGTGAGCACGGTCGGCAGGTATCCGGCGAGGATGGCCACCGTCAGCGCCACCGCCGGGGCCCCGGCGCCGATCAACACGAGCGCGACGATCAGCCGGGCCGCTCCCTCCAGCGCCAGGTTGGTCCCCACCTGGGAGTATCGGCCCGCCGCCGAGGCGCGGCCGCGCCACCAGCCGAGCAGGGTGGCCGCCGGAACCAGTGCCCCGCACACCAGCGGCGGCACCACCGAGCCCACCGAGAACAGCTGGGTTCGCACCGAGTACCCGATGACGGCGACGACGACCCCGATGGCCGCGGCGGGGGCGAGCAACCGACCCAGACCGGTGCCTCGGCCCGTGCCGACGGCGCGGCGCAGCACCGCGTGGTGGACCGGCACGGTGACCGCTGCCGCAGTGACCGCCCAGACGCTCCACACCGAGGAGACCGGGGCAAACCCGGCGCCGTAGGCCCGGTTGCCGACCAGCAGGAAGCCATAGGCGAGCAGCCCGTTGAGGACCGCACCGGCGCCCAGCGACGCCCCGTCGCCCAGCGGCGAGGCGCTGCGCACCCGGCGGCTCACCCCGGCCCTGCCAGCGCCGGTGGCGTCGCCGTCGGCGTCGCCGCCCACCGCCGTGGGACCAACCGGCCCTGGTAGCTTCGCCGCCCATGGGAGCGTTGGGGTTTCGGCCCGATCAGGGCCGAACCGAGCGCCTGGCCATGATCGCGATGGTGGCGGTGACCGCCCTGATCGTGGCCGCCTTGGTGATCACCAACGCCACGGCCGGTGACGATGTCAGCATCGCTCCGGACACATGGTTCGCCCCGGACGCACAGGACCAGGGTGCCGCACCGGTCGAGGCGATCGAGTCGCCCCAGGCGGTGATCGCCAGGCTCGACCCACCGGGCGAGCCGGCGCTGGTCGACCGCTTCGACCGGGACCGCATCGACGGGGGCGACCTCGGGTGGACGACGCTCGCCGGCGACTGGACCCTCGGCGACGACGGCGCCGATCGGGTGGCCAGCGCCGCGCCCGGGTCGGAGGGCGCTGCGGTGGCGGTGATGGTGCCACCGCCGTCGTTGGGTGCCCGTTGGGACCTGTTCGCCAGGGTCGCCCGCCCGGCCGACAACATGGGCCTCACCTGGGCGGTGGCCGACGCCGACAACTACTGGGAGGTGCGCCTGGCGACGAGCAACGCCGCCATCGTCGTCAACCGGGTGACCGACGGGCAGCCCCAACAACTGGGGTTGTACGGGCCGGCCGGGGTGAACCCCGGCGACGCACTGCACATCCAACGGGTCGGCGACCAGGTGATCGTCGCGGTCGACGACCACATCCTGGGCTCGTGGGCCCATCCCGAGCTAGCCGATCTCCGCCGGGCCGGAGTCTTCGCCGGCTCGGGCGGTCAGGGCGGTTTCGGAAGCGTCCTCGTCACCGGCGACGGCTGACCGGCCACCACCGGTCCTCGACGCGTCACGGCCGGCCAACAGCTCCTCACAGGCCCACACCCCCACCAGGATGAGCGCCACGCGCAGCTGCACGGCCGCACCCAGACCGTGACGGCTCTGGGCCACGATGTCCCCGTAGAAGCTCACCGCGCCGTGAAGGGGCGCTGTGGCCAGCAGGAACCAACCGATCTGCCAACGACCGTCACGCCAGCCGTCGGGACGGCGGGCCAGCGCCACCGTGGCCGCCACGATCGTGATGCCCACCCAACCGACCAGCCAGCAGTGGGGCCGCAGCCACACCAGGCCACCGACGCGTATCCCTGCGGGCAGGACGAGCGGACCGGCGCCCGGCAGGCCGAGCACGGCGAGGGACAGATCCTTCTGGTGGGCCTCGACGATGTCGATGTCGCTGAAGGACTGGGACAACGCCCGACCGGACTGTACGACCAGCTCCGAAGGGTGCGACAACAGCCAGGCCGCATAGGCGCCGGACGCCTCGGTGGCCATCCACGCCCGAAAATCCTTCAGCCGTGGGTCGACCGCCAGACGATCCGACGCCGAATAGGCCATGCCGCCCAGGTCGAGCACCGCCTCGCTGGTCGGCATACCCCGCTCGGCCAGAAACTCACGGGCATCCGGGTCGGGAATGCCCACGTCGAGCACCCACTTGGTGATCGTCTGGCTGCTCTGGTTGGTTCGTGAACCCAACCAGGACGAACCGACGATCACCAGCAGCGCCACCGCGCCCACCGCCAGCGCCTGACGGCGGCGGCTGAACAGCCACCACAGCGCGGCGACCCCGACGAGCGCCGCCAACACGACGACGTTGGACTTTCTCAGCTCCACCCACATGATCACCAGCGGCACCGACCACCACAGCAGGTTGACGTCGCCGGTGCGACGCCAGCGCAGCGCCAGCGCCACCAGGCCCACCAAGGCGCTGAACGACAGCGATTCCGTCATCACCAACTGGTGCTGCCCCGCCACCTCCGGTGCCAGGCTGATGCCGAGGATCCAGCCAAAGGCCACCAGCTTCAGGCCCGGCCGCTGCGTTGAGGCCGCCGCCTCCCGCGCCAGCCACAGCCAGGCCGCAGCCGCCAACGCCGCCTGGCCGACGTGCAACCACACGCCCTCACCCAGGATGCGGATGGCCAGCGGGTATCCAAACGGGTACGTGCCGGCCCACAGGTCGAGGGACCACGGCGCACTCGCCCCGGTGCGCAGAAAGACCAGCGAATCCGAGAAGTACGGCAACCGACCGGCCGGCAGATAGGTGGTCGCGCGGGCGACGTTGATCGCCGCCAACAACACGTAGGCCAGACCGGCCACCCGCACGATGGCCGCCACCTGCGGATCGGTCGGCATCCGCCGGCCGATCCGACCGCGCAGCAGGCGCCAGGCCGGCGTCGGGCGATCCTCGGCGTCGGGTCCCGCGCTCGTCATCGCACCCGACCCAACCGTGCCCGAACATCGCCCAGCCCATCGGCGGGCGTGAGCGTTGACGAGCTCACCGAGCCCAAAGCGAGCGCCCCGATGCGCTCGGACCCCACCCACACCGCGAGCACGTCGTCGACCTGCACCAGCGAAATGGCCACCTCACCCGTCGGCGCACGACTTGGATACCGCTCGATCGTGGCCAGGCGCCCAGCGGCGTCGAACGTCGACAGGGAGTAGTCGCCCGTGGCCGCATTCCGTGCCATGCGGCCCTCCGCTTCGGATCCGGTGAGCACGATCATCAGCTGGGAGGGAACCTCGGGCAGCGTCACCGTCGCCGCGTCGCCCGGCTGGGACAGCCCGGCCCCAAACTCGATGCGGAGCGAATCGCCGACCGGCTCGACCGGAACCGCCGAGGTGACCAGCTTGGGCAGGCGCACCGCCGACGGGTTGGGCAGCTCGGCCAGCGACGGCTTCCACTCCCGTTCGGGATCCCGAGCAGCGTCGACGCGGGCCAGCACGGCGACGGCGAGGAAGCACGCCAAGGTCACCACACCGAGGACCTTTCCGGGCGCCCAGGGCCACCTCACGAGGCCAGCTCCAGCTCGATGCGGGCAAAACGAACCCCTGCCCGGTCGGAGCCGATCGAAAAGGCAGTGGTCGTCGGCGCCTCGAGGTGATCGACCGATGCCACCCGACGCCGATCCCCGAGGTTGGCCCCGGTCAACTCGACCGAAACCGAACGCGACGTTCGGGTCAGCAGCACCGCGGGACCGGCCCCAGAGGTTGCCGAAAGGGCCCCGCTGGCGATCACCGACTCGCGGCCGTCGACCGCATGAACAAACTCGTATCCCTCAGCGGTGAGGCGAAACACCCAGAATTCGCCCTCGTCCCACTGCAGGTCGACCCGGCCGCCCTCGGCCTCCTCCTCCCAGATGACACCGACGCGGTAGCTGGGAGGCAGCTCCCGTTGTGAAACAAGTTGGGCCGGTGCCTCATCGGCCACCAGGGCGGTGCCGCTTAGCGACCAGCTGCCCTGCTCGGTCGCCCATTGGAAGGCGCCGCCCGGATTGAGCACCCCGGGGGCGCGAAAGCTGTCGGCGATCAGCCTGGGGCCTCCGTCGATCACCCCGGGTGTCGTGGCCACACCGGTGGAGCTCGTCACGACGATGACGCCGAGCGCCAACAGCGCAACCGCGCCGAGCGCCAACGCCGGCAGCGCCCGCCGATCGACAACGCGTCCGCGCTTGGAGGGCGCGCCACGGCGCCCCCACCGACCTACCCGCATGCGCCCAGCTCGCTCACGTCGACGTCAACTCGCTCACTGGATGTTCAGCACGGTCACTGGGCGTTCAGCTCGGCCACTGGCGGATGAACACGGTCACTGATCGTTCGATTCGGTCACGGGGTGTTCAGTTCGGTCACGTTGTCGAGCAGCACCTTGCGGCGGGTGACCTCGTCGAGGTGGGCCACGTCGGCCAGGTAGTCCAGCGGCCGGGGCAGCGCCTCGATGTGGGGCCAGTCCGAACCGAAGATCACCCGGTCGGCCCCCATCAGCTCGATCACGTCGTCGACATCGTCCTCCCAGAACGGGTTGATCCAGATGTGGCGACGGAACGTCTCCACCGGGTCCTCGGCCCACCACCCCTCCATCTTCCTGGCGGTGATCCGAAGCTTGTCGAACAGACCTCCGAGAAACTTCGAGCCGTTCTCGACGGAGGCGATGCGCAGGTTGGGGTGGCGCACGAACAGGTGGTCGCACACCAACGACGACAGGAAGTCCTCGATCGGCCGCTCGAGCTGCAGCATGCGGATCGGCTGGGGCACTCCGGCGAAGTCGGTCGTGAACCCGTCGTTGGCGTAGCCGTGCGACGTGTACCCGGCGTCGCCGGCGTGGACGACGCAGGTGACGTGCGCCTCGGCCACCCGGGCCCAGAAGCGATCGTTGGATGGATGCCCGGGTGCCACCTGGCCCGATGCCGTCGTCGGTGCGGCCGCCCGCATCACGATGCTGCGCGCCCCCTGGGCCAGCGCCCAATCCAGCTCCTCGCACGCCCAGTCGACATCGGCGAGGGTGAGGTAGGGCGCGGCGTAGATCCGGTTCTCGCGGGCGAAACCCCAGTCCTCCACCAGCCACCGGTTGAAGGCCCGAAACATGATCGTGACCGCCTCGGGGTCGTGCTTCAGCGCCTCCTCGTAGAGCATGCCCAGCGTGGGGAACATCCACACCGCTGCCAACCCATGGGCGTCCATCGTCGCCAGCCGGGCGTCGCTGTTGCGGTACTCGGCCCGGATCGGCTCGTGGTCGCGCAGCAGGGCCACCGGGTCGTCGTCGTTGGGATTACCCCGGAAGTAGTCGGCGAGCACGCCCGGCTTGGACACCGGGTCGAACGTGGCGTTGCTCACGCCGCGAAACACCTGACCGCCGATCACCGGGTACTGGCGGCCGTTGATCGTCGCCCACTGAAACACCCGGGACCCCAGCCGGGGATCGAGGTGGCGGGTGAACGCGTCGATCGCCTCGTAGTAGTGGTTGTCGGCATCGAAGGGGCGGTAGCCCAGATCCGCACCGCGGTCGTCGGACGGTTCGACCGCGTGGGGTCGTGAAGCGCCGGTCTCCCGGTCGGTAATCGTTTCGGACACGGCAACCTCGTCGCGTGGTGGCCGCCGGCGGTGGCACCGGCGGACGGGTTCGAGAACTTGTCGGGGCGAGGTTACCGTTGGAACCATGAGCAGCGAGAGCTACCACGAGCCGTACGAGGAACTCACCGCCGAGACCCGGGACATGCACCGGGCGATCGAGTCGCTGATGGAGGAGCTCGAGGCGGTCGACTGGTACAACCAGCGGATTCAGGTGACCACCGACGACGAGCTCAAGGGCCTGCTCGTCCACAACCGCGACGAGGAAAAGGAGCACGCCGCCATGGTGCTCGAGTGGATCCGCCGCCGCGATCCGATCTTCGACGAGCAACTGAAGAAGTACCTGTTCAGCGACAAGAGCCTCCAGAAGGACTGAACGAGCACGACCCGGTGTGAAGGGCCCGGCGACCGGCGCCGGCGCGAACGGGTAGGCCGACCACCGGGCACATCTGAGATGATCGGGTGATGACCGCATCGCCAGGCCAGCCCATTCCTACGCCCTCGGCCCCAATTCGCACGCCCTCGGGGCCAATTCGTATTGCCAACTGCTCCGGCTTCTACGGCGACCGCCTCGACGGCGCCCGGGAAATGGTCGAGGGCGGGCCGATCGACGTGCTCACCGGCGACTGGCTGGCCGAGCTGACGATGTACGTGCTCAGCCGCACCAAGCAACGACGCGCCGACGGCGGCTACGCCCGCACGTTCGTCTACCAGATGAGCCAGGTGCTCACCACCTGCCTCGACCGTGGCATCAAGGTGGTGTCCAACGCCGGCGGACTCGACCCCCACGGCTGCGCCGAAGCGGTGCGAAAGGTGGCCCGGGCGGCGGGCCGTGAGGTGTCGGTGGCCATCGTCGACGGCGACGACCTGATCGACCGCCTCGAGGTGCTGACCGCCGCCGGGCATTCGCTGTCCAACATCGACACCGGCGAACCCCTCGGCGACGTAGTCGACCGCGTCGTCACCGCCAACGCCTACCTGGGTTGTTGGGGCATCGTCGAGGCCCTCGAGGCCGGCGCCGACGTCGTGGTGACCGGTCGGGTGACCGACGCCGCCGTCGTCATGGGCCCCGCCGCCTGGCACCACGGATGGGCCCGCGACGACTGGGACGCCCTGGCCGGCGCGGTCGCCGCCGGACACGTCATCGAGTGCGGCGCCCAGGCCACCGGCGGCAACTACAGCTTCTTCACCGAGCTGCCCGGCCTGGCCGAGGGCCGCCTGCCCGGCTTCCCCTGGGCCGAGATCGCAGCCGACGGCTCGTCGGTGATCTCCAAGCACGACGGCACCGCAGGTGGCGTCACCGTCGGCACGGTCACCAGCCAGCTGCTGTACGAGATCGGCGAACCCACCTACGCCAACCCCGACGTGATGAGCCGCTTCGACACGACGACCGTGACCGAGGAGGGGCCCGATCGGGTGCGCATCTCGGGCACGGTCGGGCTGCCCGCTCCGCCGACGACCAAGGTGGCGATCAACTACGCGGGCGGCTGGCGCAACTCGATGGCGGTCGGCCTGTGCGGCCTGGACATCGAGGCCAAGGCCGAGGTGGTGACCAACCAGCTGTGGGCCACCGTCGCCGGCGGACGGGACGCCTTCGACGAGACCGAAACCCGGCTGGTGCGAACCGACTCGCCCGACGCCACCGGCAACGAGGCCGCCACCGCCTGGCTGCGCGTCACCGTGTGGGACGACGACGAAAAGCGGGCGGGGCGGGCGTTCTCCGGAGCGGCCACCGAGCTGGCGTTGTCCTCGATCCCCGGCTTCTACGCCTCCACCCCGCCCGGTTCGGCCTCCGCCTACGGCGTCTACTGGCCGGCGCTGATCCCCGCATCGCTCATCACCCAGCGGGTGACGCTCGGCGACCGCACCTGGGACGTGCCCATGCCCGGTGCGGTCGACCCCGAGGACCAGGCGGCGCTCGATCAGCACATCGACGGGGACGACATCGACGCGATGGACGCCCACGCTTCCGTCGGCCCGAGCGGCATCACCGTCGATCACGTCACCGATCTCACCGACCGCCGATCCCGCCGCCGACGATCCGGCGGATCCGGCCCTCCCCAACCTGCCCAACCTGCCCGACGGCCTGGCGTCGCTGATCGGCGCCCGCTCCGGCGACAAGGGCGGGTCGGCCAACGTCGGGGTCTTCGCCCGCAGCGACGAGGCCTGGCAGTGGCTGCAGGCCTGGCTGACCACCGACCGGCTGCGCCAACTCGCACCGGCCGAGACCGACGGCCTGGTCGTGCACCGCTACCGCCTCGACAACCTGCGGGCGCTCAACTTCGTCATCGTCGGGCTGCTCGGCCGGGGGGTCGCCCAAAATTCCCGCCAGGACACCCAGGCCAAGTCGCTGGGCGAGTTCATCCGTGCCCGCATCGTCCACGAGGCCACCACCGCCTCCGCTGGGTAAGCACCAGCACCATCACCGATCGTTGCACACCGGCTCGATCCGGGCAGCCGGGGCGTCGTCCGGTGCGCGACGGCAGGGCATCGTCGAGTTCAGCGAGGAACCCGACGGTCGTCGATGTCGAAGCGGTACGTCGAGTTCAGCGAGGAACCCGACGGTTATCGGTGTCGAAGCGGTACTCGGAATAGAAGCGGGCGTCGACGCGGGACAAATCGATCAGCTCGCCGACCGCCTCGAACAGGCGGGCCTGGTTGGCGGCCAGCCGCTCGGGGTCGCCGACGGCGTCGTAGAACACCTCCGGATCGGTCAGCGCCGCCAGGGGAAAGGTCTCCTCGACGATCGCCCACCAGTCGGGGGCGTCATCGGTGAGCGGGCGAACCACCTCGTTGCGGACGTAGGCCATGGTGTCCTGGCACTCGATGGCCGCCGCGCAGAACTCGCCCTGCCAGCGGGCGACGAACTCGGCGTGGGTGAGGTCGTCGCGAGCGGCGATGCAGGTGATCTGGCTGGCGCCAGCGCTGCGGTCGCCGGGCTGGACCGGACCAGGGGCGACGATCGGTCGGGACTCGCACACCAGGTAGCCGTGCATCGTGGCGAAGGCCTCGGCCAGCAGCGCCTCGGCCCAGGCGCGATCGGCCGACGCCTCCAACCAGAACGACACGACGGCGTCCTTGGGGCTCCCCTCTGAGGAGAAGGCAAACACACCCTCTCCGCCGACCGCACCGTCGGCGACCGACACCTGCACGGCGACGGCGCCGCCGGCGGACAACGCAGGCGCCAGCTCGCCGAGCAGACGGTCGCGCAGCGCATCCCCATCGCCTCCGCTGGCGTCCCAGCCCAGGTAGACCAGCTTCTCCATGAGTCCTCCGATCGTTGCGCGCGCACCGGCGGGATCGTGCGCCAGCGATGAGCCACATCGTGGCATGTCGAGATGCGCCAGGTGTGACACACGACCGCGTGTCAGGCGGGTATGGTGAATCCCGGCATCGTTCAGATGTCCACAACGGCCGCTCGCATCATCCAATACCCGCCCGCTGAGCGGACGGTTCAACGCAGAAAGAAAGGCAAACGAATGCCCCAAGGCACCGTCAAATTCTTCAACGCCGACAAGGGATATGGCTTCATCTCCCGCGAAGACGGCGAAGACGTGTTCGTCCACTACTCCAACATCGACGTCGCGGGCTACAAGTCCCTCGAAGAGGGTCAGGTCGTCGACTTCGAGATCGGCCCCGGCCGCAAGGGCCCCGAGGCCCTCAACGTTCGGCCCGTCTGAGTGCGTTGACGGCCCTTCGGGCGGGGTGAGCTCCAGCGGAGCCTCGCACCACCACGAGACACGACCCCCGGCGCCGCTGAGTGGCCGGGGGTCGTTCGCGTCCGCTCGGCCGTGAACGCCACAGCGCCTCGTGGGCGGCGCTTGCCAGCCGGTCGAACTCAGCCCGAGGCGGGCTCGGGCCGACCGAGGTCACGGGGCGCAAACAGGTAGTGCGACACCCAAAACTCCGAGCCACCCCGAAAGGCGAACAGTTCCTCGCAGGCCAGGTGGAACAACCACCAGCGCCAGTACCAGCGCTCGGCATCGTCCGCTGAGGAGGATCCGCCGTAGGCCTCCGGCGCCGAGAACATCTCGATGATCTCGGAGCGTTTGGCCTCGTGGGTCTCCCGCCAGGCGGCCAGCGTTTTGGCGTAGTGGGTGCCGTCGAGGCGCCAGTGATCAAGCGCCACCAGGTGGCGCTGCTCATGCAACAACAGGTCATCGGCCGGCATCACCCCACCCGAGAAGAAGAACCGGCCCATCCAATCCTGTTCGGACGTGGCCTCGAAGGGCCACGATCCACTGCGGTTGCTGAAGATGTGCACGAACGCCAGGCCGTCCGGCGCCAACCAACGGGCGATGCGTTCCATCAGCGCCCGATGGTTGTTGACGTGTTCGAACATCTCGACCGACACCACCCGGTCGAAGCGCCCGTCGGGTTCGAAGTCGGCCACGTCGGCAGTGTGCACGGTGACGTTGTTCAAGTACCGCTGCTGCGCCTCGGCGACGATGTGGTCCCGCTGGGTGGCCGAGTTGGACACGGCCACGATCTCGGCGCACGGGTAGCGCTCGGCCATCCACAAGGTGAGCGATCCCCACCCGCAGCCCAGCTCGAGGATCCGCTGGCCGTCGGCCAACTGCGCCCGCTCGCACGTGAGCGCCAGCATCGCCTCCTCGGCATCGGCCAACGACTCGACGCCATCGGGCCAGTAGGCCGAGGAGTACTTCAGCCGGGGGCCGAGCACGGCCCGGAAGTACTCGGTGGGCACCTCATAGTGCTGCTCGTTGGCCTCCGCAGTGTGGGTGGTGATCGGGCCGTCGGCCCGCTCGGCGATCAACGCCCGCTGTCGCTGGGAGAACTCCTCAATCGTGCCCTCGTTCAGCACGGCCACCCGGCGGGCGATGCGGGCCCGGATGCCCAGCCGCACCGCCTGGGCGGGCAACCGCCCGGTTTCGGCTCGGTCGATCAGCTGCTTCATCATGGTGTTCGTTCGTCGCCCGACGCCGTTCTGGATGACGGCCCACCTGCCGGCGGTGCGTTTCGCTGGACGCTGTGGTGCGGTCAGCTGGTTGGGCCGGGCAGCGCCGCAAACCCGGCGCGCACCAGTTCGGCCAGGTCGATCCGATCGGGATCCTCCAACCAGCGGTCGGTGGCGGTGCGGGTGACCGCCATGCCCACCGCGGCGTACAGGGCCGGGCGTATGTCGTCGGCCGGATCGACGCCGAGGCGGTCGGCGAGGGCATCGGTCAACATCGCCTGAAAAGCCGGCGAGATCGTCACCTGCTGGTAGCGGCCCACGTTGGGCGAGGTCGCCACCAGGCGGGCCCGCTCGATCCGCAGGGCCCGCTGACGCTTGTAATACCCGGCCAGGCTGATCAGAGCACCGAGCATGGCGGCCATCGGCGATTCGTCGGCCGGGCGTTCCCGCATGCGCCGGGCCAGCTCGTCGAACTCGTCGCGCCAGGCGCCGAAGAGCACCGCCTCCTTTGAATCGAAGTAGCGAAAGAAGGTGCGTTGCGACACGTCGGCGGCGGCGGCGATGTCGTCGACGGTCGTGTCGTCGTAGCCGTTGCGGGCGAACAGGTCCCAGGCGGCGTCGGTGATCGCCCGGTGGGTGGCCTGCTTCTTCTCTTCTCGTTTTGAGGTGGACACTTCGGCCATGGGTCGATGGTAGGACAGCACGCTTGGACGCCCGCAGTTGGGCTACTCGAACTTGGACCCCATCTGGCGCAGCACCTCGATCAGCGAGTTGGGCGAGTCGGCGGGGGCAGGGCCCGGCCGGTAGTCGACACCGTCGATCCTGCCGGTGAACGGGTAGGCGCCGTGAGCCTCGTAGAGCCCCCAGTGCACGGGCGAACGCCGGTCGAGGCCCACGTCGATGCCTTCAAAGGGCGCCATCGGGAACAGGCAGGTCCACCCCTGGGCCGAGCCGACCTCGACGCCGTCGAGCGCCAGGGTGTTGTTCCACACGTTGCCCCCGGGCGCATCGAAGTCGGCGACGATGGTGTGCTCGCCCGCCGCCGGCCGTGGTCCGTCGATCGTGGCCAGCGTGCCGCGACCATCGTTGTAGCCCAGGTGCACCCCGGCGGCGTCCAGCCACATCACGTAGCCGCCGCCCTGGTCGCCATGGGCCACGATGATCCCCTCGTCCTCTGCGTCGATCCGCACCCGGGCGGTGACGGTGAAGCTGCGGATCATCATCAGCTGCAACGAACGCCACCGCTCGAGCGTCGGTGTGCCCGGCAGCAGCGTGACCGGCCGCTCGTACACCTCGTTCCACGGGGGTCGTTGAAGGTATTTCAGCCCGCTGCCCTCGTCGAGGGGGTACACCTGGTTGTCCCGGGCCGCCGTGTCCCAGGCCTCCGACAGCTCGGCGACCAGGTCGGGATGCGCGCCGGCCAGGTTGTGGGACTCGGTCGGGTCGCTGGTCAGGTCGTACAGCTCCCACTCCTCGTCGGAGAACTCGGTGAGCGGGTAGTGCAGCGTGACCACCTCCCAGCCGTCGCGGTAGTACCCCCGGTGGCCGAGCATCTCGTAGTACTGCTCGGTGCGCACCGAGGGTGCTGCCGCGTCGGCGAGCACCGGGGCGAAGCTCAGCCCCTGCATCGGCAGCAACCGCTTCCCGTTGCGGTGATCGGGCGCCTTCACGCCGGTCAGCTCCAGCAGCGTCGGCAACAGGTCGATGACGTGCACGTACTGGTCGCACCACTCCCCCGGCCCGGCCGCATCTGCCGCCACGCCCCGCCCGGCCGCATCTGCCGCCACGCCCGGCCCCGCCATGATCATCGGCACCTGGTGGCCGCCGGCATGGGTGTTGATCTTGTATAGGCGAAAGGGCGTGTTGCCGCACGCCGCCCAGCCGCGCGGGTAGTGCGGCATCGACCTCGGTCCGCCGATCTCGTCGATGCGGGCCAGATCGGCGGCGGTGTCGGTCGCCCCGAGCAGGTGCACGAAGTACGCCGTCGTCCCCTCGGCCTCGCCCTCTCGTGAGGCGCCGTTGTCCGAGGTGAACACAATGATCGTGTTATCGAGCTCCCCCATCTGGTCCAACGCGGTGCGCAGGCGACCGAAGCTGTCGTCGATCGAGGTGACCATGGCGGCATACACCTCCATGTACCGGGCGAACAGCCTCTGCTCGTCGGCGCTGAGCGAGTCCCACGGCGCCACCTCCTGGCCCGGTTCGGCGTTGCGAGGCGGCAGCTCGATCGACTCAGAGACCAACCCGAGCGCCTTCATCCGGGCGAACCGCTCCTCCCGCAGCACGTCCCAACCGGCGTCGTAGCGGCCCCGCTGGGCCTCGATGTCGGCCACCTTGGCGTGCAGGGGCGCGTGCACCGAGCCGTGGCTGAAGTACATGAAGAACGGTTTCGCCGGGTTGGAGGCCTTGGAGCCTCGCACCATCTCGATCGCCCGATCGGTGATGTCGTCGGTGAAGTAGTAGTCGTCGGGGTAGGTGTCGACGTTCACCGGCGAGTTGCCGTCGATCAGTCGGTGGGGCTGGTGCAGGTTGGTGAAGCCGTCGAGAAACCCGTAGAAGCGATCGAACCCACGCTGGGTCGGCCAGGAGTCGAACGGCCCGGCATCGGAGCAGTGGCTGTCCTTGGTCAGGTGCCACTTGCCCACCATGGCGGTGAAGTAGCCCGCATCGGAGAAGACCTCGGCGGCGGTGGCCACGTCATCGGCCAGCTCCATGGCATAGCCGGGAAACCCGGGATCGGAGTGGGCCACATGGCCCACCCCGGCCAGATGCGAGTTGATGCCGGTGAGCAGCGCCGCCCGGGTCGGCGAACACATCGGGGTGGCGTGGTAGTTGGAGAACCGCAGCGCGCCGGCGGCCAGCGCATCCAGGTTGGGGGTGGCGATCTCCGAGCCGTAGCAACCCAGGTCGGAGTACCCCAGGTCGTCGGCCATGATCACGATCACGTTGGGGGCGCCCTCGGGTGCGGTGGCCTCGCCCGGCCACCAAGGGTCGGACCCGGCCACCGTGCGGCCCGCCCGTCCCTCGAAGTTGCGGTACGCACCGGTGGCGGTGTCCTCGCTCATCTGTCCCCTCCCTCGATTGGGTCCCTCCGGCTCAGCAGCTGAGCCCGAAGCCACCCGTTGGTTTGCGCTGTCGACCGGCCGGTGGAGACGGGCTCGCAAGCGGGTCCGGTCAAGCCGTTCGAGTCTGCCCGATCATGGCCGACGCATCGAGTTGACGCATACCTCGTATCCTGTCCTCCTGGTTCGAGCGATCCGACGGCGCCGATCGAGCACCGCAACCCCGGCTGCTCTACCTACCGCCCGTGCCTCGTGCCCCTGCCCCCCGACTGGTGTCGCCCATGATCGAACTTCCACCCAGTGTCACCGTCGTGCTCGGCTCGGGCGGTGCCGGTGGTTGGATGTTCCACCTCGGGGCGCTCCGGGCGCTGCGGGCGGAGGCCGACTTCAACCTCGTCGACGCCCAACGAGTGATCGCCACCTCAGCCGGGGCCGGCGTCGCAGCGGCGGTGCTCACCGGCACCAGCCTGGAGGACACCGGCGACATCTTGATGTCGCCCCCCTCCGGTGAAGAGCGCACCGAGTTCGTCGAGGCCAGGGAGGCCAACCGCGACCGGGGGCTGGAGCGGCTGATGCCGGTGGCGCCCCAGCTGGCCTCGCAGGTGCTTCGCAACCCCTTGCTGGCCGGTTCCGGCCTGTTACCCGCCGGCAGGATTCCCACCGTCGGGTTGTCCCGGGCTGCGTCAATCCACGCCAACCACCCTTGGCCGCCCTCGCTGTGGATCACTGCCACCCGTCTCGACGACGGCGCCCTCGTCGTGTTCGGCCGTGACGACCTCGAGGTTCCGCTCGCCCAGGCGGCCCAGGCCAGCCAGGCCATCCCCGGGGCGTTTGCGCCGGTTGAGATCGACGGCGAGCGTTACGTCGACGGCGGGTTGTTGTCGCCCAACCACGCCGAGCTGGCCCTCGAAACGCCGACCGACCTGGTGGTCCTGGTCAGCGTGCAGAGCCGTCCCGGGCTGCGAGCCACCCGGATGCAGGCCCGCCGTCGCTTGGACACAGAGCTGACCCAGCTGCGGGAGGCGGGGCTGGCGACCGTGCTGATCGAGGTGGACGACGCCACCAACGCCCGCTTTCGCGGCTTCCCACGCGGCGACCAGACCAACGGCAACGTGATCCAACAGCACGCTGCCCGCCTCACCCGTGCCGCCCTGCGCAGCTGGGCCGCCGGAGACCTGGATACCGGAGCTGACGGCGAACCGGACAACGAAGCGAACGGCGAAGTGGCCACCCCGGCCTGAGCCGGTTGGCTCCGCACCAAGCCCCGAGCCCCGAGCCCCGAGCCCCAAGCACCAAGCACCAAGCCCGAGCCCGAGCCGCGACACCAAGCACGCCGGAGTCGATGCATCTGCGAACTCTGCCGCTATCGCGTTGTATACGACGCGATAGCGGCAGAGTTCGCCTCTCGACCCTGGAGGTAGGGGCGCAAGGGTGCAGAGGTGAGGAGTGTGGACGCCGGGCGGCGTCGTCCGCCGGCCCGGCTGTCACCCGGCATCGGTACGGTGCTGAGGTGACCACGCTCACCGAACCGCCCCGCCCCTCCCCCGCCGAGGTCGCCGACGAGCTCACCGCCCACGTTCGGGCGCTCGCCGGGCCCGACGCCAACCCCCGCCCCGAGCAACTCGACGCGGTGACCGCAGTCGTCGCCGGGCGACAGCGCACCCTGCTGGTCGCCCGCACCGGCTTCGGCAAGTCGGCGGTGTACTTCTCGGCCACCCGCATGCTGCGCGACCGGGGCTGGGGGCCCACCGTCGTCATCTCCCCACTGCTCGCCCTGATGCGCGACCAGGTGGCCGCCGCCGAACGGCTCGGTCTGGCTGCGGTGACGATCAACTCCTCCAACGTCGACGCCTGGGACGACCTGGAGGCCCGGATCGCCGCCGACGAGGTCGATCTGTTGTTGATTGCCCCCGAGCGTCTGGCCAACCCCGGCTTCCGCCGCCGGGTGTTCGACTCGCTGCGGTCCCGCGCCTTCACCCTGGTGTGCGACGAGGCCCACTGCATCTCCGACTGGGGCCATGACTTCCGCCCCGACTACCGCCGCTTGGGCACGCTGCTCGCCGAGCTGCCGCCGTGGACCCCGGTGCTGGCGACCACCGCCACCGCCAACGCCCGGGTCACCGACGACGTCGCCGCCCAACTCGGCAACGACACCCTGGTGCTGCGCACGTCGCTCGACCGCGAGTCGCTGCGTTTGTCGGTGGTCGACCTGCCCGACGACGCCCATCGCCTGGCCTGGCTGAGCGAAGTGTTTGAGGAGCTGCCCGGCTCGGGGATCGTCTACTGCCTCACGGTCGACCAGGCCGAGACGACTGCCCGGTGGCTGCGCGAGGAGGGCCACGACGCCGCCGCCTACACCGGCTCGGTCGATCCCGACGAACGACTTCGGCTTGAGACGGCGCTGCGGGCCAACGAGCTCAAGGCGCTGGTGGCCACCTCTGCCCTCGGCATGGGCTTCGACAAGGGCGACCTGGCCTTCTGCGTCCACCTCGGCCTGCCACCGTCGCCGGTGGCCTACTACCAGCAGATCGGACGCGCCGGCCGGTCGCTCGAGGTCGCCGAGGTGATCGCGCTGCCCCGCCCGGTGGAGGACGCCGCCGTCTGGCGCTGGTTCGAATCGGTGTCCCTGCCCTCCGAGGAGGTGTGCCGCAGCGCTCTCGATCAGCTCGACTACGACGAGCCCACCTCGATCGCCTTGCTCGAGCACAGCGTCAACCTGGGACGCAACCGCCTGGGCACCCTGATGAACATCCTGGAGGTGGACGGGGCGGTCGAACGGGTGGGTGGCGGCTGGATCCGCACCCGGGCCGACTGGGCCTACAACCACGAGCTGGCGTCGACGCTGTCGCAGCTGCGCCGGACGGAGTCCGGCCACATGCTCGCCTGGGCCGACCTCGACACATGCCGGTTGCGCGACCTGCGCGAGGCGCTCGATGATCCGGAGGCGGACGACTGCGGCCGCTGCGACAACTGCACCGGCTCCACCTGGCAGCGCGACCCCGACCAAGCGGTCGTCCAGCGGGCCCAGACCTTGCTGCGCGGCGGCGACCTGATCCTGGCGCCCCGCAAGCAATGGCCCAGCGGCCTGGGCGAGCCAAGGGGCCACATCGCCGCCGAGCGCCAAGCGCGGCCTGGCCGGGCCTTGGCCCGGGTGGGCGACGGCGGCTGGGACCAGACGATCGGCGCGCTGGTCGCCCGGGCCGACGCCGACGCTCGCAGTCGGACCACGGGTAGCCACACGGCGGACGCGGGCACGGTGGATGGCGGCACGACGGGCAGCGGCACGACGGACGCGAGCACGACGGGCAGCGGCACAACGGACAGCGGCACAACGGACAGCGGCACGGTGGCCCCGGCAACCGTGGCCGGGGAGGGCGCTGACGGACAGCCCCTGGTCCTCCCCGAGGACCTGCTGTGGGCGCTGGCCGGCATCTTGAAGCGCTGGGACTGGGGGCAGCGACCCACGTGGATCTGTCCGGTGCCCTCCCGACGTCGCCAGCCCCTGATCGACGCTGTCGCCGACGGGCTCGGCGCGCTCGGCAAGCTGCCGGTGCACCGAGCCTTGGTCGCCCGGACCGATTGGGCCGGTGATGCCGGGGCCAACCGAGGCTTCCAGGCCGATCAGGCCAACTCGGCCCACCAGGTGCTGAACGTGTGGGACCGCTTCACCGTCGACGCCGAGGCGCTGCCACCGGGCGACACCGCATCCGGGCCGGTGCTGTTGATCGACGACGAGGTCGACAGCCGCTGGACGGTCACCGTGGCCACCTGGCTGCTCACCGGGGCGGGGAGCGGTCCGGTGCTGCCCCTCGCCCTCCGCACCCGTTGACCTGGCGCACCCGTCAACCCGGCGCACCCGTCGACCCGGGTACCCGTTGACCCGGGTACTCGTTGACCTGGCGAACCTGTAAACCCGGCGCTCCCGTCAACCCGGCTCAGCCGTTGACCCGGAGCAGCCGTTGGACATGCCCACCCGCTCACCGGCGGGCACCCGCCGACGGACCCGGGTGCCGTCAGTCGTCCGGCATTGCCTTGACGAGCGCCGCTGCGACGTCGAGAGCCACGCCGGTCTCGCGTTCGGACACCTCCCACAGCGTCGCAATCGCCCGGTCGGTGCCGGGCGGGGTGATCACCGGGCGTTTGAACGCCGGACCATTGGAGGAGAACAGCGGCGCGTACATGTCACCGCCGGACGCGCCCGGGTCGGTAGCTGCCCGTAGCTGCGGCCGAGCGCCCACGACCGCCGACATGCCGACCACGGCGGTGAGGGGCTGGGCGATCACGCCCAACAGGCCGCCGCCGCCCTCGGCGGCGGTGTGGGACTGAAGCCCGGTGTTGGACAGCCCCGGGTGGGCCAGCAGGCTGATCGCATTCGCCCCCGCCCGCTCGAAGCGCCGCTGAAGTCCCAGGCCGAAGTGGTAGTTGGCCAGCTTCGCCTGGCCGTAGGCCTTCCACGGCGCGTAGGTGCCCCGCAGGTGGGGGTTGTCCGGGTCCACCGGTCGCCCCTGCAGGCGGGCGATGCTGGTGACGGTCACCACGCGGGCTGCAGGCGCCCGCAGCAGCGGCACGAGCAGATGCGACGTCAACGCCCAATGGCCCAGGTGGTTGACGCCAAACTGCATCTCGAAGCCGTCGCTGGTCGTCCGCTCGGGCATCGCCATCAGCCCGGCGTTGTTGACGAGCAGGTCGATGGTGGCGTGGGCCGCCAGCACGCTGTCGGCCGCGCTGCGCACCGACGCCAGGTCGGCAAGATCCAGCTCGACGATCTCCAGGGAGGCCTTCGGGTGCTCCGCGAGGATCTCGACCTCGGCCGCCGATGCCTTGGCCTGGTCGCGGGCCGCCATCACCACGTGCGCACCGGCGCCGGCCAGCGCCTTCGTCGTCTCCAGCCCGAGGCCACCGTTGGCCCCGGTGACGACGGCAACGCGTCCGCTCAGGTCGCCTATGTCGTCCTGGGTCCAGATCATGACTGGTCACCGCGCATGTAGATCGAGCGCTTCGGGCGGGCGAAGAACCCCTCGAGCAGCGGCCGGAACTCCTCGAGCTCCATCGTCGGGTAGGCGGGATCGAAGGCGGCCTGGTCGAAGTCGGCGCAGAACTCGGCGCACAGGTCGTAGTGGGGATGGCCCTCGAAGCGGTCCCGCAGGTTGGGATCGAGGCCGAGATAGTCGAAGAAGTAGTACCCCTGGAAGATGCCGTGCTGTTGCACCATCCAATGCAGGTCGTCATCGACGAAGGGCCACACGATCGCTGCGCCGATGTCGGGATGGTTGAAGCTGCCCAGCGTGTCGCCGATGTCGTGCAGCAGGGCACAGGCGATGTAGTCGTCGCTGCGGTTGGCCCGCATCGCCCGGGTGGCGGTCTGGGTGGAGTGCACCAGTCGGTCGACGACGAACCCGCCGTAGTCACCGGCCAGCAGGCCCAGGTGGGTCATCACCCGGTCGGCGAGACGGGGATAGAACTCGAGTTGGGCGGCGACGATGCGGTCCCAGTCCTCCTGGGTGCCCTCGGTCATCGCATGAAACCCGGCGCTTGGTGACGTGGTGCTCATCGGTCCAGTCTGGTGCGCGCGACACGGTCCCGGCGCACAGAGGGTGCGGATGTGTACAGTCGCCCGTTCAACGCCGGGTGCGCCAGGGCCTCCGACCGGTCGCCTCGGAACCGTGTGCCACCCAACGATCAGGAGTGCCCATGAACGCCACGTCAACCCTCAGCCCCGATCGGCCGGGCAGTCCCGGACTGCAGAGCATCACCGCCGGCTGGTGGATCCCGGTCGTCGGCGGCGTGATCGCCATCGTCTTCGGGTTCCTCGTCCTGTCGTTCAACTACACGACCCTGTGGGCTGTCACGATCGCCGCCGGCATCGGGTTCATGCTCACCGGCCTGGCCGACCTGGCGACCGCCTTCGACTCGAAGGGCTCCACCCGCCTACTGGCCTTGGTCCTCGGGGTGCTCGGAGTCGGCGCCGGAATCATCGCCTTCGTCTGGCCGGCCGCCACATTTGCCGTCATCGCCACGCTGGTGGCCTGGCTGCTGTTGCTGCGGGGCATCATCGGCATCGTCGGCGCCTTCGAATCCAAGAGCGCCGGGGTGGACCTGTGGTGGTTCCCCCTGCTGCTCGCCCTGCTCGAGATCGCCGTGGCTATCTGGGCCGTCCGCTATCCGGGCCGGTCGGTCGTCCTGTTGGTGTTGTGGATCGGCATCGCAGCGATCTCCCGCGGCATCACGTTGATGCTGGCCGGCTTCACCGTGCGTGCGGTCGGCAAGGCGCTCCCCCGCGGCTAGCGGCGACGCTTCGGAGGGGAGCCGAGCCTCCCCCAGCGTGAGCGTCAGCCACAACGCGGCCAGCACCCAACCGGAGACGACGTCGCCCGGGTGATGGACGCCCAGGGCCACCCGGCTGACGCCGATCGGGATCGCCACCGCCAGCGCTGCGCCCGTCGCGATGCCGACCCGCCGCCGTGGGGCGGCGCCATCGGTCGGCGTGCTCCGGGCGCCTGCGACCAGCCGGGCGGTGGCCACCAACACGATCATCGAGTTCATCGCATGACCGGAGGGAAAGCTGGACCCGCGGGCGAAGACAAGCGGGTCGAGTTCGGGACGGGCACGGGCGATCGTCACCTTGAGCGCGGTTTCCACCATGGCGCCCAGCCCACCGATCAGCACCAGGGTGATCGCAGCGCGCCGATCACCCCGTCCTTCCAGCCAGACGGCGCCCGCAAGCACGACCGCCACCAGCACGATCGGCGAGCCGATGATGGTCAGCTTCGCCGCCACCTCGCCGACCGCCGGGTGCGACGCCACCCAGCGGCGCAGCTCCGCCGTCGTTCGTTCGTCGAATCGATCGACCGCACCTCGGGTGATGACGGCCGCCAGCGCCATCCCGAGCGCGTACACGCCAGCCACTGCGGTCAGCCATCGCCGGCCCGACACCGGCAACGGTCCGCGATCAGCGGGTCGGCGCATACACCCGCAGCGAGCCGGGGCGCGTGGCCACCACGAAGTTGGATGGCCCCTCGAACACCTCGCCATCGACGGCGAGCATCGGGTTCTTCTCCTCGGAGGCGATGTTGAGGCGCTTCACCAGCCGGCGACGGTAGACGCGGCTTTTGCCGAGTGTTCCGGTCAGCAGCGCCAGCATCAGGCGCAGCCGCGCCGCCGGGGCCGAGCCGTCGACCAGCCGCAGGTCGATCAGGCCGTCGTCGAGGCGGGCCCGGGTAGCCGGCGCAAAACCGGGCGGGTCGTAGGCACAGTTGCCGAGGAAGATCATCCACACCCGGCGGGGCTTGCCGTCCATGACGATTTTCGTCGGGGTGGAGTGCCGGAGCACCTTCACCATCGCCACGAGCATGGCCGGCCATTTGCCGATGCGATCCTCCAGCTTCTCCCGGGCCACCACCAGCTCCGAGTAGCTGCCCAGGCTGGCGGTGTTGAGAAACGGACGGTCGGCGATCAAGGCGGTATCCACCTCCACAACCGTGCCTTCGAGCACCGCATCAACCGCCTCGGCGATCGTGTCGACGCCCAGGTCACGTGCGAAGTGGTTCAGGGTCCCGCCGGGAAATACCGCCAGCGCAATCCCGTGGGCCAACGCCACCTCGGCCGCTGCGTTGATGCTGCCGTCGCCACCGAGTACGCCCAGTGCCTTGGCCGTCTCCGTCGCACCGTCGAGCAGCTCCAACAGGTCGTCGCCGTCCTCAAACCTGACGATGGTGGCCCCGGGCAGCCCCTGGCGAATCTCCTCGATCTGGCCCTCGGCCTCATCGCCGCCTCCGCCTGAACCGGGGTTGACGACGACGGCAAGCCCTTCACCCTCCGGCCCAAGTTCGCCCGCAAAACGCTCCGGCGCCGGGGGTGCCTCGGCCGGCGACGTGTCGATGCGGGGCCACCATCGCAGGGTGGCGACCGCCGCAGCCGCTCCGACCGCTGCGCCGAGGGTGACCGAGCGCGCGCCCTGACGCTCCGGCAGGTCCCACGTGCCCACCAGGCCGACCACCGAGGCGACGGCGGTCCACGGAGCCGATTCCAGCGCAGCAGCGGTGACGAAGGCGGCGGCGGACGCCGCTTCGGCGGAGGGTTGGGACCAACCGGCGTCGGCCGAGCGTCCACCGGGGAGCAGCGCCAGGGCGGCCGAACGCGCCCCCATCGAGCGTGCGTCCCCGGCGCGTTCGCCCCGGTGGGTCAGGACCGTGATGGCCCGGACCATGCCACGTGAGCCGGCGACGGCGAGCAGCCCCCGCAGTGCGGCCCGCCGTCCCCGACGCCCGCCCGCAGAACCAAACACGACCGCCGTCGCCAACCACGACCACCACCCTGCCTCGCGCAGACGGGTGACGACCGAGGTCAAAGGTTGCTGAGCGTCCATCCCGGGCACGGTACCCAACCGGACGGCGGGGCACCCGTCCGAGTGAACGTTCCGCATCGACGAGCGTGGGCGCAGCGTCCCCCTCGGCCCGCCCCATGTGATGAACTCGGACGATGACCGACGTCGTCGCCACCGTCACCTCCTGCTTCCGCGCCCCGGTCAAGTCGATGCAGGGCCTCGAGGTGGACTCCCTCGAGTTCACCGTCGACGCTGCGGTCGGTGACCGCACCTGGGGCCTCATCGATCGCGACTCCGGCAAGCTGATGACCGCCAAGCGGTACAGCCGCCTGCTCAATGCCAGCGCAGATGACAATACGATCACCCTCGACGACGGACGGCAGGTTGACATCGGCGCCCCGGATGCCTCCCGGGTGCTGTCGGACTGGCTGGGCCGACCGGTCGAGCTGTGCCGGGCCGGGGAGGTACCCGACACCGGCTACGAGATGACCTTCGATCCCCCCGACGACGACGCCGAATATTTTGAGATCCCCACCCCGCCGGGGACGTTCCTCGACCTGGCAGCCGTCCACCTGATCAGCTCGGCCACCCTGGCCGGCTGCGCCGAAGCCCGGCCCGACCTCAACTGGGACGTGCGGCGGTTCCGCCCCAACCTGGTCGTCGACGTCGCCGACCACATCGAGCCCTTTGGGGAACAGGCCTGGCTGAACCGCCGCCTGAGGGTGGGCACCGCGGTGTTGTCGGTCGGGTCACCAACCGTACGCTGTGCCATGCCGCTGCGGGCCCAACCCGATGGGTTGGCCCGTCAACCGGGGCTGTTCGCCGCCATGAACGAACTCAACCCCGACCATCCCAACCACCTCGGCCTGTACCTTCAGGTCGTCAACCCTGGCACGATCGCAGTAGGCGACCGAGTCCACCTGGAAGGCTGAGCCGATGACATCACCCTCGACCGCACCCTCGACCACCGGCACTGCGCCCGATCCGACGCCGAGCCCGTTCGATCCCTACCAGCTCGGGCCGATCCGCCTGCGCAACCGCATCATCAAGGCGGCCACCTTCGAGGGGGTCATGCCCCGTGGGGCCGTGACCGACGAGCTGATCGAGTTCCATCGTCAGGTGGCCGCCGGCGGCGCCGCCATGTCGACGGTGGCGTACTGCTCGGTCTCGATGGGCGGCCGGGTGCATCGCAACACGTTGGTGATGCGCCCCGAGGTCACCGCCGACCTCGAGCGGCTCACCAACGCTGTGCACGAAGAGGGGGCCGCCGTCTCCGCTCAGCTCGGTCACGCCGGCATGGTGGCCAACGTTCACTCCAACCGCGCCCACACCCTGGCCCCCTCCACCCGCTGGAGCAACCCGGCCATGAGCATCGTCAAGGGCGCAACCGTGGCCCAGCTGGACGAGGTGACCGCGCAGTTCGCTGCCGCCGCCACCGTCGCCGAGAACGCCGGCTTCGACGCCGTCGAGATCCACCTCGGCCACAACTACCTGCCGTCGTCCTTCCTCAGCCCCAACCTCAACAAGCGCACCGACCGCTACGGCGGCAGCCTGGAGAACCGGCTGCGCTTCATCCGCCAGATCATCGATGCCGTGCGCGGTGCTGTCGACGACCGCGTGGCGGTGATCGCCAAGTTCAACATGGCCGACGGCGTCGAAAGGGGCCTGTGGCTGGAGGAGTCCCTGCAGTTCGCATCGATGCTCGAGGAGGACGGTCAGCTCGACGCACTCGTTCTCACCGGCGGCAGCTCGCTGCTCAACGGCATGTACTTCTTCCGGGGTGACGTGCCGATGGAGGAGTTCATCGCCACCCAGTCCAAGGTGGTCGGCCTGGGTCTGCGGGTGCTCGGCAGCAGGATCTTTCCCGAGCTGCCCTTCGAGGAAGCCTTCTTCCTGCCGTTCGCCCGGCAGTTCCGTGAGGCCCTGTCGATGCCGCTGGTGCTGCTCGGTGGCATCAACCGGCGCGACACGATCGAGAACGCGCTCGACGAGGGGTTCGAGATGACGGCGATGGCCCGGGCGCTGCTGCGCCAGCCCGACCTGCCCAACCTGATGCGGGACGAGCCCAAACATCACAACGGCCTGTGCGTTCACTGCAACAAGTGTCTGCCGACGATCTACTCGGGTACCCGCTGCGTGCTCGTCAACCCGGGCGCGACCGCCAGCGTGTGAGCGACAAGGTGTGAGCGGCTGGATGCTTGTCGCCGTGTCGGCGGCAAGCTTCCTGGCCACGGTCGGCCGTCGGACTACTCCTCGGCGTCGACCACAAGCGCGTAGGAGCCCAGGGAGCACAGGCGCGCAGCATCCACCTCGCCGGTGGTTGTCCGCACGGTCATCAGCTGGCCGGTGTCGCTGTCGAAGCTCACATCCTCGACGGTGCCCAGCTCGAAACCGGCCGTGTCCAGCACCCGGCTGCCCCGGATCGCCAGCTTGCCCTTGACCGCAAGCACCTCGCGTTCCTCATCCACCCGCTCGACGGCATCCTCGGAGTCGACGATCACCGCGTCGCCACCGAAGCGAAGCCGACCCCACTCGACGATGTCGGCGTTCTTTCCTCGACCGGAGATGTGCACCGCTTCGACCCGGTTAGCACCCGGGTCGATGATGAAGCCACGGATCTTGCCGATGTTGTCGGCCGAGTCTCCGGCAACCACCGTGCGCTTGTCCGCCGCGTTGAAGGTATCGATCACTGAGGGCCTCCCTCGTCGGTGGGACGTTCGGTGACGGGCGATGCGTTCATCATCCGCTCTCGATACTCCGTCACCGCCGCCCCGAAGCCGGCCAGGTCGTTGCGTATGAACTCGGTCGATTCCACCGGGACCAACAGGTTGTCGCCCGACAGCGCCATCTGGTCGCTGATCGGCACGAAGGCGGTGCCGTCCAAGTCGGGTGCGCTCACCTCGTAGCCCACCGCCTCCGGCCGGCGCCCGGTGCTCAACACCACACCGACGACCTCGCCCAGGGCATTGCCGTCGGAGGACACCACCCGGTTGCCGACGACCGGCTTGGCCGCCTTGAGATGGCGAAGCGACTCCTCGTCGGCTGCCGCCTCGTCGATCGCCGTCGTGTCATCGATCATCAGCGCATCGGCACCGATGCCGGTGACCGACTCGGCGGTGAGCACCTCCTTGAGGCGTCCCGCAAACATTCCTCGCTTGTTCAGCGTGAACCCGAGCAGCCGGTGTTCGCTGCCGTCGTAGATGACGTCTCGAACTTCGGCGAGGTCCTCGCCGGTGGCGATCGACACCACCGGGAGTCCGATCAGATCGCCCGCCCTCAGCAGGTGCGTCATCGCCGTTCCCCCTTGCTTGCGGAGGCGGCCAACACCGAACCCCGTCGGCGCGACCGCAGGATCATCAGCACCGCAATGATCAAGATGATGGCGACCACCACGGCGACGATGACCCAGGCCCATGCGTTCATAGTTGCGTCCGTTCTCAGAGATCGATGATCGTCAGTTTGCCGTATCGGTACATGTGGTGAGCGCCCTGCTCCTTCATCGCTGCGATGACCCGAGACCGGTTGTTCTCGCCAACCGAGACCGTGACCAGACCATGGCCCGCCTTCAGTTCCTCCTGAATCCGTTCGACGTACCGACCTTCCTCGCCGAGGCTCTGGATGGCGCGCTTGATGCCCCGCAGCACGCCACCGCCACCACCAACACCAACGCCACCGTCAGCGCCGTCAAAGCCGGGAGACAACTGTTCCAGTCCCTTTTGTCCTTGATAGACGTGAACCAGTTCGGGGTCGACGTCGAGGTCGGCCAGTTTGGACATCAGCTCGGGAACGTCGACGTCGGGGTTATCGATAATCCCGAACACCCGATCGTCGTGTTCACCCAGCACAGCGGCCGGATCAAGTGGTGAGGTCTTCTTGTGTTCGCTCATGTCATTCCTTCATGCCTCGCTGGTCGGCTTCGGCCGCCATCGGTTCCTGCCCAATGCCCGCCATCAGGACAGGTTAAACGCCGGCGCTGCCGCGCCCATCGCTGTGAGGACGCTCGGATGTGTTCGTTCTACAGATCGACAATGGAGAATGCGGCCCTCGTCACCGATGCGTTGCACGGTTCGAGCGATGCGGGTGAGGAACCCCTCGTCCGCTTCGGCCCCGGAGGAACGTGTCCCGGCACATCCCGGCGCCGATCAGCGCTGACCACCCTGGTCGGGCCACCCCTGATCGCCGATCAACGGCACGAAGCGCACCGCCCCCAGGTCTGCCTCCACCAACTCATCGCCGTGTCGGGTGACCTGCACCAGCCGCTGGTCGCCAGGCTCCCGCTCGACCGGCATCACCAGCCGGCCGCCGTCGGCCAGCTGCTCGAGGAGGGCGTCGGGCACGCTCGGTCCGGCCGCCGTGACGATGATGGCGTCGTAGGGCGCCCCGTCGGCGTACCCGAGCGACCCGTCGTCGGTCACCACCGTGACGTTGTCGTAGCCGAGCGAAGCCAGTAGGTCCGCAGCGCTCTTCGCCAGCAGGCCATGGCGCTCGACGCTCACCACGTCGGCGGCCACCCGGCTGAGCACCGCGGCCCCGTACCCCGAGCCGGTGCCGATCTCCAGGGCACGATCGGACGGGGCCACCTGGGCGCTCTCGGTCATCGCCGCCACGATGAAGGGCTGAGAGATCGTCTGGCCCTCGGCGATCGGCAGCGGACCGTCGTCGTAGGACCGGCGGCGCAGGTTCCTCGGCACGAAGCGCTCCCGGGGCACCTCACCCATCGCTTTGAGCACGCGCTGGTCGACGAGCCCTCGATCCACCAGTTGGCGCTGCACCATCGCGTTGCGCCGAGCCGCCATCGCATCCGGGGGCTCCGCGCCATCTCGGGGCGCTGCGCCATCTCGGCGCGCCGTGTCCCCTCCAAGGTCACGGTCATCGCGGCTGGGCGCAGCGTCGTCGGCGTCGCCGCCGCCGCCGCCATCGAACTCGGAGGTCCCCATAAACACCAACCTACGACGTGGCCGGGTAGCGTCGGGCGCAATGACGACCCCAGCACCATCCCGGCCTCGCCGGCGGGTCGGACCCACCCGCCAGGCGATCACCAACAGCTTCGGAACCGACCCCAGGCTGGTGGGATCCGAACCCGACTACAGGTTCACGCTGGCCAACGAGCGCACGTACCTCGCCTGGATCCGCACGGCCCTCGCACTGGCGGCCGGCGGGCTGGGAACGATCACGGTGATCGATACATTTTACGGCCAGGAGTTATTGGGCCTCATGTTGCTCGGCCTCAGCTTCATCACCGCCGCCACCTCGTATCGGCGCTGGTCGGCCAACGAACGATCGATTCGCCTCGAGCGGCCGCTGCCCCCATCGATCCTCCCCCAGGTGATGACGATCGGCACGGCGCTGGTGGCGATCGCTGCCAGCGTGCTCGTCATCGTGGGCAAGCTGTGAGCCAGAAACCGCGGCTCGCCCCCGAACTGGACAAGCCGGGGCTTCAGCCCGAGCGGAACGCCCTGGCCTGGGAGCGCACCGCCATCTCGATGCTGCTGCTCGGCGTTGTGCTGGCACGAGCCGGATCGAAGGGCGGGCACTGGGCGATCGCTCTGGCCGGGCTGGTTCAGACCGTGATCGGTTCGGCGGTGCTCGTCTGGGCCGGGTTCCATTACCGCCACCTGCACGGCCCGATCGAACACGGCGGGGACCGAGTGGTCCACCCGGGTGCGGCCCGAGCGGTCGGGTGGACCACGGTTGCGTTCACCGCCGTCAGCGTGGTGGTTGCGGTCGATCTGATCCTGAGCTGACCGCCCGCAGGTCGGCCGACCTGTCGAGAATGGCGCACCACCTTCGGCCGCTCTCCCCGACGAGGAGGCTGAGCCGGTAGCGTGTCCGGGTGCTCCTCATCGGAATCATCATCACAGGCATGGTCGTCGGCGCTGCGGCGCAGTTCATCCTCGGACGCGAAGGCGGCCAGGTCGACTGGACGATGGCCTTCGTCGCCGGCATCGCCGGATCGTTCATCGGCGGCCTGATCATCAACCTGATCAACGGCGACGGGCTCAAGCTCGGCCCGAGCGGGCTGATCGGTTCGCTGGTCGGCGCCCTCATCGTCACCGCCATCTGGCAGGCGGTGAACGCCAGGAAGGCGGCCGGCACCAAGTCGGTCGCTCCGGGGCGCACCAAAACGCAGCGCTAAGCGAACGGCCGGGCCGCTACCCTCCCCTCGGGGTACCCACCAAGGGGGGAAACCACGTGAGCGATCTCGATCCGCACCCGGCCAGCGGGTTCACCGAGGCGGCCAACTCCGCCGCCGTCGTCAACTTCGACGACGAGGTCGACTTCGCAGCCGCTCGGCGCGGCCTGGTGGCGCAGCTGCCCGGCGGCCGGGTCGAACAGGACGGCAATGCCGTGTGGGACGTCGCCAGCCACGACTTTCTGCGCACCGATGAGGCGCCGCCTGCGACCGTGCATCCTGGCCTGTGGCGCCAGGGCCGCCTCAACTCCAATCACGGCCTGTTCGAGGTGGCCGACGGCGTGTGGCAGGCCCGCGGCTACGACATCTCCAACATCACCTTCATGGCGGCCGACTCCGGCTGGCTGATAATCGACCCGCTCACCACCGAGGCGACCGCCGCCGCCTGCCTGGCCCTCGCCAACGACACCCTGGGCGAGCGACCGGTGACCGCTGTGATCTACACCCACAGCCACGTCGACCACTTCGGCGGCGTGCTCGGCGTCACCACGGAGGACGCGGTCAACGCCGGCGACGTGCGCATCATCGCCCCCGACGGGTTCCTCGAGGAGGCGGTGAAGGAGAACGGCCACGCCGGGCCGATCATGTCGCGCCGGGCGCTGTACCAGTTCGGTCCGCTACTGGCCCCGGGCCCCCGGGGCCAGGTGGACGCCGGGTTGGGTCAGGCGCTCCCCCTCGGGGCCTCCAACCTGTTGGCCCCCACCGAGACGATCGCCGCCACCGGCGAGGAGCTCAACGTCGACGGTATCCGCATCGTGTTCCAGAACACCCCCGACGCCGAGGCGCCAGCGGAAATGAACTTCTTCTTCCCCGACAAGTCGCTCTTGTGCCTGGCCGAGAACTGCACCCACAACCTGCACAACCTGTATCCGATCCGCGGCGCCCAAACCCGAGACGCGCTCGCCTGGAGCAAATACCTCCAGGAGGCGCTGGTGATGTGGGGCGACCACACCGACATCTGCTTCGCCAGCCACCACTGGCCACGCTTCGGCGGCGACGACGCCCGCGCGTTCATCGCCCTGCAACGCGACGTCTACCGCTGGATGCACGACCAGACGCTGCGCTTGGCCAACCACGGCCACACCCCCGACGAGATCGCCGACGAACTCAGCCTGCCCGAGTGCTTCTCCCACCAGAGCCACGTGCAGGGCTACTACGGCACGGTCAGCCACAACGTGCGCTCGGTGTACAACCGCTACCTGGGTTGGTACGACGGCAACCCGGCCAACCTGCACCCGCTGCCCCCGGTCGAGGCCGCTGGTCGCTACGTCGAGATGATGGGCGGCGCCGACAATGTGATCGCGGGTGCCCGTCGGGCCTACTCGGAGGGCGAGTACCGCTGGGTGGCCCAGGTGCTCAACCACGTGGTCTTCGACGATCCCGCCAACGCCGAGGCGCGGCGGCTGTCCGCCGACGCGATGGAGCAGCTGGGCTACCAGTCCGAGTCGGCCACCTGGCGCAACGCCTACCTGTGGGGAGCCTTCGAACTGCGCCACGGCTCGCTCCAGCTCGGCCGTGCCCGCCAGCCGGCGATGGCCCGGGCGATGACCGGCGACCTGCTGATCGATGCGATGGGCGTCCGCTTCAACCCGGCCAGGTTTCGGGATCGAGCCTCAATCCTGTGGCGGTTGACCGACCTGGACGAGA
Organism: Candidatus Microthrix subdominans; assembly: GCA_016719385.1. Taxonomy (NCBI): domain Bacteria; kingdom Bacillati; phylum Actinomycetota; class Acidimicrobiia; order Acidimicrobiales; family Microthrixaceae; genus Candidatus Neomicrothrix; species Candidatus Neomicrothrix subdominans. The sequence continues at coordinate 101,978 of JADJZA010000003.1, forward strand.
CGCAGCTGATCGAGGTGAGCAACCACGCCATCTCGCAGCGGCGTCTCCCCCTCGATGCCGTGCCGGGCGGCGCCGGCGTCCCAGCGGTGGACGTGGTCGTCGGCCTCGATCGGGCGACGATGGTGACGATCACCGACGAGGCCGAGCGCTTCGGCCCGCTGGTCGACGACGGCACGATCACGATCGAGTCCGGCGACGCCGCGGTCGCCGCCGAGTTCCTTTCGGCCCTCGACGTGTTCCAGACCGCAAACATCATCGAGCCCTAGAACACCCTTACCACCACCCCACCCCACCCCACCCCCCACCCCCGAAGTCGGGAGCCCAAAGCGCGCTCAGACGGTCGTTTCCACTCCCGAGTTGCCGGCAGCACCCCCACCCTGCCCGAACCGGGGAGCCCAAAGCGCGCTCAGACGGTCGTCTGCACTCCCGAGTTGCCGGCAGCACCCCCACCCTGCCCGAACCGGGGAGCCCAAAGCGCGCCCAGACGGTCATCTGCACTCCCGAGTTGCCGGGGACGCATGCTGGCGCTAGGCCGGCCGACCGATATGCCGTCTTGTTTGTATCGCCACATTTGATACATTGAGCGAACAACCCTAAGGGACCAGCGAAGGAGCACGATGGACACCGACGTTGCCTCCCTGTTCTGGTTCGCAGTTCCCGGCATCCTGGTGCCCGGAGTCCTGCTCGTCCTGGCGTTTCGAAGCCCGACCTGGAAGCAGATGACCCGCTGGGCCACGCAGGCGCAGGTCACGATCACCACGCACAACGACGACATGATCCGGGACCGACTCGGTCGAGCGCGTCGCTACCGGTCCCTGGTCAGCCTCCCCTTCTGGTGGATCTTCGCCCTTCCCACGATCCTGACGAAGCCCCTTCCCGGTTGGATTGACGGCGCCGCCTGGATTCCGCTCACCGGGTACATGCTCGGCTCCATGTTGGCCGCCGTCTCACAGCCGGAAAAGCCAGGCAACGTCCGTGCCGCCGAGCTATCCCCCCGTTTACCGTCCCGATACGCCCAACCCCGAGCCCGGCTGGCTCCGTGGCTCGTGCTGTCCACTGCCATTATCCTCTTCGGGCTGGCCAAAGCGTTTCCACCCATGTATGCGTTGTCGGTGCGGGCGCAGGTCCCCCAACTGTTGACTGCAGTGGCGGTCGCCGCGCTGGCCGAGGTGGCGCTTCGGGTGATCGGGCGCCAACCCCAAATGACCGGAAGCGCCACCAGGAGGGCGGCCGACGACGCGCTGCGGTCCACCGGCGCCACGGCAGCCGTCGCCTCGGCCATCATGATGTCGCTCATCACGCTCGGTTCGGCGATTCGAGTCTCGTTGGGTTCAGGGCAACGGGCCTGGGTGGGGTTGCCGGCGATGGTGATCGTCGGAGGACTCACCTACATCGTCTTCGCCGCCATCATCACTCAACAACCGTGGGCACCGACGTGGCGACGGCCGCTACAGCTCGCACCGAAGACCCACCCGGATCCGACCACGAAATCGGTCGGCGCATGATCATCACCGTCGATGCGGCAGCGGAGATTCCGCCCTATGCCCAGGTGCGCAGCCAGATACTGGATGCCATCGCCACCGGTGCGCTGCCACCTGGCACCCGGCTGCCGACGATCCGTCAGCTGGCAGGCGACCTGGGGCTGGCAAACAACACCGTTGCCCGGGCCTACCGTGAGCTACTGGCCGACGGCGTGCTCGAGTCCGGGGTCGGCGAGGCACGTTCGTGCGCGACCAAGCGACCGACGTGGTGCCCGACGCCCGAACGCAGCGCCTCGAAGAACTGGTTCGCACCTACGTCGACGGCGCCCGCTCCATCGGCGTGCCTAGGGACGAGATCGTCGGCGCGCTCGACCGAGCGCTGGGCTCGTAACGGGGACCGTCCGAGTTCACCAACACCCCCGAACCGGGGAGCCCACAGCGCGGTCTGACGGTCACCTGCACTCCCGAGTTGCCGGCAGCACCCCCACCCTGCCCGAACCGGGGAGCCCACAGCGCGCCCAGACGGTCACCTGCACTCCCGAGTTGGCAGTGCTTCCGGAGTTGGCAGTGCACCGGAGGTGGCGAGCGTCACCGAACGGTGGAGGGGGTCAGTTGGCGAACTCGTTCAGCCGGTCGAGGATGGCGGTCATGGTGGGCTCGGCCTGGTCGGTGTCGAAGATGTTCTGGGCGTGAGCAGACCCGGGCAGAATGATCGCCTCATTGTCGTCGCCCTCGGCGGTGTCTGCCATCTGGGTGGAGACGTCGGCCACCGGCTCGTCCTCGCTGGCGATGAACAGCTTCGGGGAGGCGCCCAGCCCGTCGACCACCGAGTTGGGCGACAACAAGATGATCTGATCGGGCAGGTCGGGCTGCTGGGAAACGAGTCCCATCGTCCCGCCGGCCCCTGCGCTCGCTCCGAGCAGCGCCACGTCGGCGATGTTGCGCTCCTCGTTGAGGTAGGTGACCGCAGCCTCGATGCCCTCGGGGCTGATGTCCTCGACCGCAACAACGGTGGCGTCCTGGGCGGCGATCGCCGTGGCCTGGTCCTCCCAGCTCGCAGCGTCGAACGCCGCACCGTGGGCGAGCACCACCCCGTAGCTGCCGTCGCCCCAGAGGACTGCCTCGCCGGCGCCGGTGTCGATTCGCTCGCCGCTGGTTGCGGCCGCAGCCCCGTTGGCGCTGTCACCGGAGGCTGTATCCCCGGAGCTCGCGTCGCCTGAGTCGCCGCAGGCCGCGCCGACGAGCGCAACGAGAACAAACAGGCCGAGGAATCTGAACCGGGAGCGTGACATCGGACCAACGTACGGGCCGGTCAGCGCCGAGTTTGGTCGGGTGTTGGCCCAGGCCACGCCTGGCAGTCGGCCCGTCGGGCCCGCCCGAGTGCCAGGATCGGGCCGTGACCGCCATCGCCACCACCAGCCCGACGGGCACGAACGCCGCCCTGCGAAACGCCGCCCCGCTTCTGATCGGCGTGGCCCTGCTGATGGTGGGCAACGGGCTCAGCTCAACCCTCCTCGGCACCCGGGCCGGACTGATCGGCTTCTCTCCGACCGTCATCGGCATCGTGTTGTCCGGCTACTACGTCGGGTTCGTGGTCGGCTCGATGACCACCCCCGGGGCGATCGAGCGGGTGGGGCACGTGCGGGTGTTCGCCGGCCTGGCCTCGTTGGGTTCGGGCGCACTGCTGATTCACCTGGTCACTCCGGACGCCGTCACGTGGTTTGCGCTCCGTGCCGTCTCGGGGCTGTGCATCGCCGGCCTGTATGTCGTGTCCGAGACCTGGCTGAACGGCGCAGCGACCAACGAGTCGCGTGGCACGTTGCTCGCTACCTACATGGCGGTGGTTGGCGCCGGGGTGTTTTCCGGGCAGATGCTCTACGCAGCGTCCGATCCCGCCGGGGTAGGCGCGTTCGTGATGGCATCGGTGCTGGTGTCATTGGCGGTAGTTCCCGTGTCGTTGGCCAGCTTCAAAGCCCCAGAGGCGCCGGAGCCGAGCCGCATGCCTTGGGGCCACCTCATCGAGGTAGCCCCGCTTGCCCCGGTTGGCGCGATCGCCTCGGGGTTTGTCGTCGCGGCCATGCTGAGCGGCGGGGTGGTGTACGCCGCCGAAGCGGGGCTGGACCGCCAGGCCACCGGTGCGTTCATCGGAGCCGCGCTCCTGGGTGGCGTGGCCCTTCAGGTGCCGTTGGGCCGATGGTCGGACCGGGTCGACCGCCGCTTGGTAATCGCCGTCGCGACGGCGGGTGGGGCCGCTGCGAGCCTGGCTGTGGCCGTAGTGGGGCCGACCCACCGGTTGATCATCATCGCCCTCACCACCGTGGCCGGCGGCGCCACCTTCTCGCTGTACTCCCTCACGCTGGCGCACGCTAACGACTACTTGGACGATCACCTCACCGTTGCCGCCGGCGCCCGCATGGTGCTGTTGCAGGGCGTCGGAGCGATTGCCGGGCCGGTTGTCGGCGCGGCGTTGGTGGGCCGGGTGGGCCCGGGAGCACTGTTCGTCTCGATGGCCGTCGCCTACAGCACCGCCGGACTCTTCGCCGTCGCGCGGATGTTCATCCGCGCTGCGGCGCCGGAAGAGGACCGCGCCGACTTCTCGCCCGTCGCCGTCGGCGGGGCCACCGTGACCGGGTTCGAGGCCGACCTCGACGACCTGTACCCGGCGACCGGCGGGACGATCGAGCACAACGACGGCGCAGTGGGTTACCAGGAGCGCGGCCCGTTCGATCGCGACGCGGTCGTCCTGTTGGGCACGCCCCCGGGCCGAGACGTCGAATGGCGCAACGTGTTGGCGGCGCTTGCGTTCGACGGCTTCCGGGCGATCACCGCCTGGACCGCAGATGACTTCACGCGTGCGCTGACGACCGAGGACGTGTTTGCGCTGCTGCGGCACTTGGAGCTGCCGTGGGCCTCCTACGTCGGCGCCGGACGGAGCGCCCTGCTGGTAGCCAGGCTGACCGTCCAACACCCGGACCGCACGAACGGCGTCCTCACCATTGTCGAGTCCGGTGAGGCCCCGCCGGAAGCGACCGGCGGCCCGTCGGTCGACGATCACGTCGCCATACTGGGGGTCGACGATTCGCTGTGGGACAACCCCGAGGCACTGGCCGACCGCATCGCCGAGTCGTTCCGCTACCGGTCGGCCACCCGCTGAGAGCGACCGCTGCCTCCGGCGGCGGCGGGCCGACAAATTCGCTCGCCCGACCCAGCGTGGTGGGGTAGATTCGCCCACGTGAAGTGAGCAGCGCAACGACCCATGCCCGGTTCCTCCGGGCCGATGCCCCTCCCGGTACCACTCGTCGAAAGCCGCTTCATGCCTGTTCATCCCCCAATTCGCCATGTCACCCTCACGGCGCGCAACCTGTCGGCCGAACGTGGCGGCATCGCCGTGCTCGACGCGATCGATCTGAGCGTCTCGACCGGCGACCGCCTCGGCATCGTCGGACCCAACGGTGTGGGCAAATCAACGCTGCTCGCCGCACTGTCGGGCTCCTTGCGCCCCGACTCCGGCACCGTGACGCCGGCTCCGCCCAACGCCAGCATCGCGCTGCTCGCCCAGGAACGGGAGCGCCGAACGGGCGAAACCGTACGGGCGATGCTGGCCCGGCGTTCGGGCACTGCCGAAGCCGAGGCGAGGTTTCAGGCGGCCACCGCCCTCCTCGCCGAGGGGAGGCCCGGCGCGGACGACGCCTACCAGGCGGCCTACGACCGTTGGATGGAGGTGGGCGCCGCAGACTTTCCGACCCGCTGCGTGGAGACCTGGGCCAGGCTCGGCCACAGCGCAGCGCTCCTCGATCAGGCGACTTCGACGTTGTCGGGTGGCCAAGCCGGTCGGGCAGCGCTGGCGTCGATCCTGCTCACGCGCGCCGACGTTGTCCTGCTCGACGAACCGACCAACGACCTCGACTTCGATGGTTTGGACTTTCTTGAGGCCTACGTCGAAGGCAGCGACAGCGCCATCGTGATCGTCAGCCACGATCGCTCATTTCTGGAGCGGACGATCACCGGTGTGCTCGAACTGGACGAGCATGCCCACACCGGCTCGTATTTCGCCGGCGGATGGACCGGCTACCTGACCGAACGCGCCGTCGAGCGACGCCACGCCGAGCAGGCGTTTTCCACCTACGACTCCACCCGCGCCGACCTGGTGCAGCGCGCCCAACGCACGCGCGACTGGGCCACCGACGGTGCCAGGCGCGCCGGGCGCAACCCCCGGGACGGCGACAAGTTCATCAAGGCCCACAACCTGGCCCAGAGCGAGAAGTTGGCTGGGAAGGCGGCCCGGCTGGACCGGGCCCTTGAGCGTCTCGATGTCGTCGACAAGCCGTGGGAGGGCTGGGACCTGCGGATGAACCTGACGTCGACCGCTCGCAGCGGCGACATGGTGGCCATGCTGAGCCACGCCACGATCCGTCGCGACGACTTCGTGCTTGGACCCGTTGACCTCGAGATCTCCTGGGCCGAACGGGTGGCGATCGTGGGGCCCAACGGATCGGGCAAGACCACCCTGTTGAACGCGCTTCTCGGGCGGCTTCCGCTCGAATCCGGCGAGTCCCGGCTGGGGCGGTCGGTCGTGGTCGGCGAGCTGAACCAGGCGCGCGATCAGTTCGGCGGCGACGACGACGAGGGGGAGACCAACAGCAGTAGCCCCGCCACGCTGCTCGACGGCTTCATCAATGCCTCGGGCCTGGCGATCTCCGAGGCTCGGTCGTTACTGGCCAAGTTTGACCTCGGTGCGGGCGACGTCGAGCGACGCTCCGTCGAGCTATCGCCGGGTGAACGAACCAGGGCAGCGCTGGCGCTGTTGATGGCCCGACAGGTGAACTGCCTGGTGCTCGATGAGCCGACCAACCACTTGGACCTGCCCGCCATCGAACAGCTCGAGTCGGCGCTGGAGTCGTGGGATGGGACGCTGCTGCTGATCACGCACGACCGCCGGTTTCTGGAGGCGATCGAGATCACCCGCACCGTCGACCTCGCCGACCTGTCGTGACGCGGGCCGCCCCGAGTGCCGTCGTGTCTCATTTGGCAGACCTGAAAGTGATTCCTAATGTCAGGCGCGCTGTGCGACGACCAAGAAGGTTGTTGTTCAACGATCACAGCGATCGTTGCGCAAGCGGGGCTTGCGCACCAGCACAACAAGGGGGAATACATGAACAAGCAAAGGCTTACTTCGACTCGAACCGGTATGGCGGTGACCGTTCTTGCGTTGCTCACACTGATTGCCGCAGCGTGTGCGCCGGCACCTACAGCGGCGACCGTTTTCTCCTCGGATGCGTTAGGTAGCATCCGTATCAACGTGACGGTGCCGGGCGACCCGGACGCCGATCCACCGACCCAGGATCAGACGCTCCCCGTCGACATCCCGCTCACCGGCGTGGCATCGGGCACCTGGGACACGGGAGACACCGGCCAGTTCGATGTGGACCTGGCGCTCGACAGCGGCTCGTTCCCGCTTGACGTCCCGGGCATCGGCACCCTGACGATCACCTACAGCATCAACGACGTCGCAACCGGGTCGGGGAGCTTTGACCCACAAACGGGCATCGGCGGCTTTGGCACCAGCATCGTCTTCACCGTCGACTCGGTCGACCTTCTGGGCCCGATCCCTCCACCGTGCGACCTGGCATTCGGCATGTCGCTCAACGGAATGATCGACCCCGGCACCGGGATGCTCGGCGTGGGCCAGGACGGCTTTGCTGTCACGCCCCCTGCCGAGACGGACTGCGGTGGACTGGGTGGCATCTTCGGTGACCTGCTGGGCGGACCGGACAACTCGGTCACCCTCAGCTTCCAGGTTGGTCCGGTCCTGGAACCAGGGAGCTGATCCGAGGCCGTTCCATCCGTTGTCGAATGGAACCAGGAAAACCACTGTCAAGAAGCGGCCCGGTCGATTCGTCGGCCGGGCCGCTTCGTCATGGGGGCGACCCCTGTGCGAGTTCGGCCGTGTGCTTCGGCGGTCCGATCGGGCCGTTGACATTATTGAGGTCTCTTCCTACTGTCAGAGACGCTGCCCAGGGATCTCGATTGCTGCTTGACGATCGGAGGGTTCGTTGAGCAAGCGGGGGCTTCCGTGACAGCCAAACAGGGGGAAATGGCATGAGCAAGCGAAGGCTGACTTCGACGCGAAGCGGGATGGCAGTGGCCGTGCTGGCGGTGCTCACACTCGTCGCCACAGCGTGTTCACCGGCACCGCCTGCGACGTTCGACTCCGCCGTCACCATGAACATCCACATCGATGTGACGGTGCCCGGCAACCCAAACGCCAATCCACCGACCGCCGATCAGCCGCTCCACTTCGACATCCCGTTGGCCGGCCAGGCGGTGGGAAGCTGGAACGCGGGGGACACCGGCCAGCTCGATGTGAACCTGGCGATGGACGACGGCGCGTTCCCGATCGATGGCCCGGGCCTCCCAACCTTATGGTTCCATTACCGCATCGCCGACGCCGCAATCGGGACGGGGACCTTCGACCCGCAAACGGGCACCGGCGGCTTTGACACCAGCATCGTCTTCACCGTCACCGATCTCACCGCGTTGAGCGGCGTGATCCGACCGCCATGCGACCTGACCTACGATATGTCGCTCGTCGGCCAGATCGATCCGAATACCGGCATGCTGAACGCAAGCCAGAACGGCTTCGACGTCACGCCCCCGGGTCCGTCGGACTGCGGCGAACTCCAGAGGCTCGTCGCCCTACTGTTCGGCGCACCGGACAACTCGGTCACCGTCAGCTTCCTCGTCGGCTAATCCTCACCCTGGCCGATCGGGTCGCTTGACACCCAGTACCTCCATTCCTATGGTCGCCCGTGCTGTCCAACGATCACACTGATCGTTGGACAACGGTCAGAGCGATCGTTGTGCGAGCGGGATGTGCTCGCCGGCCCATCAGGGGAGACCACATGAAACAACGAAGGCTTACGTCCACGCGAACCGGCTTGGCGGTGACCGTACTGGCACTGTTGACGCTCATTGCCGCAGCGTGTGCACCGGCGCCGGCACCGGGGTTCGACTCCGCCGTTTCCGGGAATATCCACATCGACGTAACGGTGCCGGGCGATCCGGACGCCGAGCCGCCGACCGCAGATGAGATCATTCCCGTCGACATCCCTGTCACCGGCCAGGCAACCGGCGCTTGGGACCAAGCGGACACAGGCTTTTTCGACGTGGAACTTGCTCTCGACGGCGGTTCGTTCCCGCTGGAGGTCCCGGGCCTCGGAACCCTGACGGTCACCTACAGCATCAACAACGTTGCCACCGGGTACGGTCAGTTCCAACCGCAAACGGGCATTGGCGGCTTTGACACGAGCATCGTCTTCACCGTCGACGAGGTCGACGCTCTGGGCCCGATCTCTCAACCGTGTGACCTGGAATTCGGCATGTCGCTCGGCGGACAGATCGACCCCGACACCGGAATGCTCGACGTGGGCCGGGACGGCTTTGGTGTCAACCCCCCTGCCGAGACGGACTGCGGTGGACTGGGTGGCATCTTCGGTGACCTGCTCGGAGGACCGGACAACTCGGTCAACCTCAGCTTCCTGGTCGGTACGATCTCAGAACCAGCCAGCTGACCCAAGGCCGTTCCGTCCGTTGCCGAACGGAACGAGCAATCCAAGACCATGAAGCGGCCCGGTCGATTCGTCGGCCGGGCCGCTCTGTCGTTGTGGATCCCCTCTACCCGGGGTCGGCGGTCAGGATGACGGTGGCGTCGGTGAAGTTCTCGGTGACCGCCGGGTCGAGCCCCACCGGCTCGGGGTCGATCCCCAGGCTGTAGCGCAGGAAGGCCACGCTGAAGTGATCGATCGCCTCGAACGCCTTGGCGGGGTCGAGCTGATCGTCCTCGCAGCCGTCGGAGGCCAGAGCCAGCAGGTTGTCGGGCAGGTCCAAGCCGATCTCGCCGACCAGCCCGACCAACCCGCCCTGGTCCTTCCCGATCAGGCAGATGTCGGAGAACACCAGGTGCCCCGCACCTTCGATCTTCACCAAGTATTTGGGCGGCCGCATTCCGTCGTACACCTCTTCACTGGCGGTGAACGGGATGATGTTGTCCTTGGTGCCGGCCATCACCATGCCCGGGACGTCGGGCACCGGCGGTGGCGCTTCACCGTCCTCAGTGCGGTTGCCGATCGAGTAGGCGATGAATGCCTTCACGCGCGGCTCGGCGCTCGCCTCACGGTAGGCGGCGCCCGCGCCCGCCGAGTGGCCGGCCACGGTCACCATGTCCTCGTCGAGCAGGCCGGTGAGGGGCGAGTCCTTCAGCGCCAGCGCTGCATCGAGTGAGGCGGACAGCACCTCGGGATCCTCCCGCTCTGCAACCCCCTCGGCCGCCGTCCCCAGCTGTCCGCCCAGGCTGCGCTCGACGTGGTCGGGTGCAACGACGACAAAGCCCCAGGACGCCAGGTGGGTGACCAGGTCGGCGGACTGCTCGGGAAAGCCGGCGAAGCCGTGGCTGAACAGCACGACCGGATAGGGGCCGTCTGCGCCGGCATCGGCGTCGGGGTGGGCGGCGATCTCATACAGGGGGCGCTTGTCGGCGGGGATCTGGGCCTGCAGCCCTGGGTTGAGCAGCCCGGCGAGGTCAAATGACTCGAGCGGCAGGTCGGTGGCGCTGTCGGCGGCCGGGTACCAGGCCTGCACTCGGCGGCCGTCGTCCAGCTTGAATGCGATGGTACCCACCTCGTTCGGACCACGCTCGGCGTAGGCCGCGTCGGCGCCAACGTCCGCTGCGCTGGTCGTCGAAGCCGCTTCCCCGGAGTTCGCGCTGTCTGGCGCCGCCTCGTCCGAGTCGGAACACCCGGCGACAACCATCAGCAGAGCGACGAACGGAACGAACCACTTGGTTGGGCGCATTGCCGCAGGGTAACCAGCGAACGCCGCACGGTGCTCGACCGGCGCGTGGCTACCCGGGCGATCGAGATCGTTAGAGTCTCCTCGTCGCGTTGCCGTCGGCCAGAGCCAGATCGACCTCCGGCTCCCCACTCATTCCCCCACCTGCCGAGGAGGCCCTGTGTTCCTCGCCCTACGAGACCTGAAGTTTGCCCGGGGCCGCTTCGCCTTGGTCGGCCTGGTGATCGGGTTGGTCGCTTTGATGGCCACGCTGCTGTCCGGCCTGGCCAACGGGCTGGTCGACGACGGCATCTCCGGGTTGCGAGCGCTGCCCCTGACGCACCTGGCCTTCCAGCCCGGTGCGGACAGCACGTTCAGTCGCTCGACCCTGACCGATGTAAACGTCGAGCCGTACGAGAAGCTCGACGGCGTGGAGGCATCGGCGCTGGGCGTGTCGTTCTTCAACGCCAAGCGCGCCAACGGCTCGACGATCGACATGGCACTGTTTGGCATCCCGGAGGACAGCTTTCTTGCACCCCGGGGTGAAGCCCGACAGGCGCTTGCGGGACGACCCGGTCTGGTGCTCAGCGACGAGTTCCAAACCGACGGCATCAAGGTGGGCGACCTGCTGACCGTCGTCGGCATCGACGAGGAACTGCCGGTGCTCGGGTTCACCTACTCCGGGTCGTACGGGCACGTGCCGATCGCCTTTACGTCGCTCGAGACCTGGCAGGACCTGCTGTACGGCGACAACGCCAAAGGTCGCTTCTCCGCCATCGCCCTGAAGGCCGACGACGGGACCAACTTTGCCGCCGCCGAGCAGGCATCGGACACCGAGGCGGAGACCAAGGACGCCGCCTACGCCGGCTCTCCCGGCTACACCGGTGAAACGTCCACGATGAGCCTGATCCAGAACTTCCTGTTGGTGATCTCGGCCCTGATCGTTGGGGCGTTCTTCACGGTATGGACCGTGCAGCGGGCCTCCCAGATCGCGCTGCTCAGGGCACTGGGTGCCTCCAGGTCCTACGTGCTGCGCGACGCCCTCGGGCAGATGGCGATCGTCTTGGTGTCCACTGCGATGCTCGGGTCGCTCCTGGCGGTCGCCATCGGCTCGCTCGTCAGCACCAACGCCCCGTTCCGGCTGGCAGCCGGCCCCATCCTTTCCACGATCGGCCTGCTCATCCTCTTCGGCATGATCGGCTGTCTGATCGCCGTCAGACGGATCACCTCGGTCGACCCGATCATGGCGTTGCGGAGCCAGCCGTGAATCGCGCCCGCCACCACGAAGGACGGATGGCATGAACCTGCACCTCGATTCGGTCACCGTGACCGTGCCCGACGGGCGCGACACCCGGACAATCTGCGACGAGATATCACTGAGCGTCGAACCCGGCGAGGTTGTGGCGCTCACCGGCGCCTCCGGTTCGGGTAAGTCCACCCTGCTCGCCGTCGCCGCCCTGCTGTTGCGTCCCGACTCCGGAAAGGTGACCGTGGCGGGCGTCGAGGCCACCGACCTGTCCGACGCCGAACGCACCCGGCTGCGCCGTGATCACATCGGCATCGTCTACCAGGCGGCCAGCCTGTTTCCGTCGCTCACCGCTCGCGAACAGGTGCGCCTGGTCGCCCACATCTCCGGCAACCTCAACGACACGACCAAAAAACGCGCCGACGAACTGTTGGAACGGGTCGGGTTGACCGACCGGGCCGACGCCCGACCCGCCGAGCTGTCCGGCGGCGAACGCCAACGTGTCGGCATCGCCCGTGCGCTGATGGGCTCCCCGTCGGTGCTGCTCGCCGACGAACCCACCGCCGCGCTCGACGCCGAACGCGGCGTCGCCATCATGGACCTGCTGACCGAGAACGCGACGTCGATGGGCATCGCCACCGTCGTCGTCACCCACGCGCCGGATCAGCTCGAGGAGGACCGGACGTTCAGCATCGGCGGCGGTCGCCTCGCCGAGGTCCGACCGAAGCCGAGCCGCTGACCAGGGTTCGGGCCCTGCCCCCGGTCGGCGACGATCTCCTCGACGTCAACCTCAGTAGCTGAACGTGGTGGCGCCCTCGTCGCCGATCCACTCCCACATAGGCACCGTGCCGCCGATGGTGGCGCCGCCGATCAGCGCACCCTCGTCGAGCTGGCGGGCGGCGAAGCAGGCCGGACAGACGAGCACCTTGCCGGACGCGGCGACGTAGCGGTCGAGCAACCCTTCGATCGAGGGGAAACCGTCGCAGTCCGAACCCGCCGCGCCGCCCTCGAGCGCCAACAGCACCGCCTCCTTGGTGAGAAACATCAGGGAGGGGCGACCCGCTTCCGCGGCGGCGACCGCCACCAACAGCGCGATGGCCACCGTCTCGGGGTCGCCCAGACCGGTGTTCAGGTTGACCACTGCCTTGTTGCTCATCGCAAACTCCTCACCACGCTGGCCGTTGTTGACCAGACCGGGTGCGACAGTACCCGGTGTGACACAAACCGCGCGTCACCCCTGGCGGATCTCATGGGCACGATCCGCATGGTGCTGTTCGGAGCGAATGGTGTCGGGACCAACCTGCACCAGCCTCAGCACGGTGACCAGCCCGACGCCTCCCACGACGTTGCCGAGCACCGCCCACGCGACCGCGCCAAGCGCATCGATCCACCCGAAGGGTGCGTGGCCGGTAAACAGGGCACCCATCATCTCGAGCGACCCGACCACCGAATGGTTCAGCGGGGGCGCAGCCAGCAGGAATGCCGTCACGACGGCGATCGCCAGCTGGGCGAGCATGTCTCGGTTGGCCCGCTGGATCCAGGTCATCAACGTGATGACGACGCCTCCCAGGATGCCGCCGGCAAAGCTGACCCAGCCGATGCCCATCTCGGGATAGTGGCGCCCAACCTCGATGGCGGTTGCGTCGAGTCCCTGGATCGAGGTCATCACCAGGCCGACCAGCAGCGCCCCGCCCAGCCAGTTGCTCACCAGCGTGGTCGCCCACAGCCGCAGGAGCGCCAGTCCATCGCGCCGCTCGGTCAGCACCACCGTCACCGGCATCATGAAGTTTTCGGTGAACAGTTCGCTGCGGGCCAACGTGAGGATGATGAAGCCGCTGGCGAATGCCAGCGAGGCCAACATCTGGCTGCCGGTGGCCTCCTTGACCACCAGCAACGCCAGCACGCCGATACCGACATCCATGCCACCCACCACGCCGGTGGCTGACATGTTGGGCAGGCTGCGATGCAGCCGCTCCTCCCCGGAGATCAACGACCGGTGGAAGGCGCGCGACAGCTGAATGTCGGCGCTCTCCTCGACGGCGTCGTCCTGGCGGGCCTGCTCGGCCCGGCCGTCCAGCCGCTCCCGTTCCTCCGAGGTTAATTCCGACGAAGGTCGCTCATCGGAGGAGCGCTGAGAGGTCGAATCCATCGGCCATGTATCCCCACATCGGGCCCACGACAAACCAGGCGGACGGCCGACGACGTCGCCGGCGCCGGGTCGCTGTGCCCGGCAGGCCGCGGTGCCCGGCAGGTCGCGGTGCCCGGCAGGCTGCTGTGCCCGGCAGGCTATGGGGCCTTGGAGATGACCTCGGCCTCGTAGCGCTCCAGCGCGGCGTCGGTGTCCTTCCAGAACAGGAAGGACGGCAAGACCACCCGGTCGACCCCCATCTCGGCGAGCGCCTTCACCTCGTCGAGGGCACGCGAGCCGACCGCCCCGTTACCCCCGCTTGTCAACACGAGATCGTCGGGGTCGTTGCCCGCCTCGGCGGCCGCGGCTCGGGCAACGTCGAACAGCCGGGTGAGCTCGGCGTGGTCGCCCTTGCCCGGGAAGAACCCATCGCCCAGACGACCGGCCCGGCGGGCAGCGGCGTCGGAGTGCCCGCCGACGTGAACCGGGATGGCGCCGCGCTCCGGCTGGGGCCGCATCACGCAGTCGTCGAAGCTGGTGAACTCACCGTGGTGGGTGGCCCGGTCGTCCGCCCACAACGCCCGCATGGCGGCGATGTAGTCGTCGGTGCGTCGGCCGCGACCGTCGAAGGGCACGCCGAGCGCGTCGAACTCCTCCTCAAGCCATCCGACACCGATGCCAAACTCCATGCGTCCACCGGACATCGCGTCGAGCGTGGCCAACTGCTTGGCAAGCACCAGCGGGTTGCGCTGGGGCACGATCAAAATGCCGGTCGCCAACTTGATGCGTGACGTCACCGCCGCCAGGTAGGACAGCCAGATCAACGGATCGGGGATGGGCGCGTCGTCGTTGCCGGGCATCCGACCCGACGGGTCGTAGGGGTAGGTCGACTCGTACCCCGCCGGCACGACGACGTGCTCGACGGTCCACAGCGATTCGAACCCCACCTCCTCGGCCTTGATGGCGAAGGCGGCCGCCGCCTCCGGGTCGACAAATGGTCCGGTATTGGCGAAGACGATCCCAAAGTCCATGCGGGCAAGCTAGCGGCGCGTCCCGCCGCACGCTGCCGGAGGTCCCACCGCAACCCCCGCCATGTGGCATCGACGGGTACGGTCCAACCATGTCGAAGATCGTGGTTCTGTCGATGGCGTACCGGGGCGATGTCTACCCGTACGTGCCAGTGGCGACCGAGCTCTGCCGACGCGGCCACCAGGTCACGTTCGTGCTGCCACGAGAGTTCCACCAGGAGCTGGCCGCCGAGCCGTTCACGTGCGTCCACAGCGGATCGGATCTTGGGCCCAACGCCCTCAACACCGAGGGCGAGTGGATCGCAAAATGGGGCATGCGCCTCGGCGGCACCCGGTTGCTTCAGCTCTACTTCGGCAAGTACACGGTTCCACATCTCGAGGCGCAGTACCGGGCCGTCTACGACGCTCTCGATGGCGCCGACGTCTTGTTCGGGCACCCAGCGGCGTGCATCGTCGGGGCGATGGCCGCCGAGCAACGAGGACTGCCCTGGATCGGCGGCGACCTCTTCCCGATGCTGGTGCCGACCGAGACCCAGAATCCGCTGCCGCCGGTGTCGACCCTGGGCCCCGGTTTGAACCGCCTGAGCTGGCGGATCGCACGAAGCCCCCGACCCAACTCGCTGACGTTCTCTCGGGACTTCGCCGACTTTCGGCGCGGCAAGGGGCTGGACGACACGCTGCGGAGCCCGCTGGATCTGCGCATCTCTCCCCACCTCAACCTGGGCATGGCCTCGCACCACTATGTGGCGCCGGCCCCCGACTGGCCATCGAACTACTCGCTGACCGGGTTTACCCACTGGGACAACGACCACGCCGGGTTGCCCGAGGGTCTCGACGAGTTTTTGGCGGCCGACGATCCGCCGCTGCTGATCACGTTGGGCACGTTGGCGGCGTCGAGCCATCCGGAGCGATTCGAGGCCGCGGTCAGGGCCGCGGACGCGCTCGGCGGGCGGACCGTGTCCCTCTGCTCCCTCAACAGCACGGTCGACGAGCTGAGTCGACGGTTCGATCCGTCACAGCACGGCGTCTGGCGTTTTGCGCCGCTGGCACAGGTGCTTCCCCGGGTCCGCGGGGTGGTGCATTCGGGCTCGCACGGCACGAACTCGATGACGCTGGCGGCCGGCCAACCGTCGGTGGTCATCCCGTCGATCTTCGATCAGGTCTGGCACGCCAAGCGGCAGGTGGAGTTGGGCACCGGGGTCCACGCCAAGGGCACGGGTGATCTTGGCTCCGCGATCGCCAGACTCGACGGCGATGAGTCGTTGGCGATCGAGGCACAGCGGCTCGGTGTGCTGCTCGAACGCGAGGACGGGGTGGCGACCGCAGCCGACCGGATCGAGGCGTTCCTCGGCGGGTGACCTTGACCCACTGCGGCTCGGGTCCGGGGACCGGCGTTCGAGGGCCAAGCGTCATTCCGGTGCCGGCACCTCGACCCGATGCAGATCGTCGCCCAGCTCGATCGTGCCGTCGAAGTGCTCGGCGGCCCGGGCCCGCCAGTCCTCGCCGCCGCCGGAGGGAAACGCCGGCATGTAGTGGGTGAGCACGAGGGTGTCCATGGCCGCCCGCTGCGCGGTCTGGGCGGCCTCCTCGGGCGACGAGTGGTAGTCGAGGACGTCAAGCAGGCGAGGAATGGGGATCTCGGCGATCACATCCTTGCGGATCGCGGTGTGCACCAGCGCCTGGGCGCCCTGGCAGAGCCCGTCGAGGCCGGCGCAGGGCACGGTGTCGCCCGCCGTCACCACGGCGGCACCCTCGTGATCGAAGCGGAAGCCGATGCTCGGGTCGGCCGGGCGGTGGTCGGTTGGGGCGCAGCTGACGCGCACCGGGCCGGGCAGCGGCACCGGGCCGTTGGTCACCTCGGTGACCGAGACCATCGGCCGCTCGGTCAGGTCGTCGTGGTGGGCCATGCGATAGCAGATGTCCGACCCAAGCGACGCCAGGATGGCCTCAACCACCGCCGCGATGCCCGGAGGGCCCACGATGTTGAGGGGGGTCGGCTCGAAGGTGCCGATCCACACGGCGGTGATCAGGTCGCCCAGGTCGGTGATGTGGTCGGAGTGCAGGTGGGGGGGGTGGCGGCGGCGGGGTGGTGGCAGGGGGGGTCGGTCAGCTGCCGCGGCCGGTTGGGCCGCCTTCGGTTGGACTGCGGTCGGCGCGGACGGGTCACTGGCGGGCCATCTCGGCTCGGGCGGTGGCGCGGTCGGCGCCCGGGGCGTGGCCGTGCAGCTGGATCTCCACCTCGTGAAGGGTTCCGGAGAAGGGAAATGCCCCCTGGTAGCGCGGCGACACGGCCGACCCACCGCCGTAGCCGATGCTGGAGCCCACCGAGGAGATCACGCGCAGGTACAGCGGCAGCTTGGCCGAGCCGGCGGGCACCCCGTCGATGAGCAGCTCGGCCGATCCGCTCATCCCGTCGCCGCGGGTGCAGCGCAACACCAGCTCGGCGTCTCGAGCCGGCACCTCCACATCGGATTCGATCACGGTGTGGTCGTCGAAGGCGTTGTAGTCGAGCACCAGGCGACCGTCCTGCACGAACAGTGCGATCCCCGAGTTCTCGGTGCCGGTCGAGAACAGCACGCCGCCGTCGGCGGCGCTGCGCGTGACCCGGGCGGTCAGCGTGAAGCTGCGGCCACCGATCGGTGCCGAGGCCTGGGCGGGCATGGGCGACATCGGCGGTCGGTACCGGTAGCGGCGATCGACCGGGTGTGGGGACCGGTCGCGGAAGCGGGCGCCGAACAGCTCGAACGTGCGGTCATCGAGGGGCAACACGCCGTGGCGGTCGGCCTCGACCCACCACAGCGCCACCAGCTCGGCCAGCTTGTCGGGCTGCGCCTCGGCCAGGTCGTCGCACTCCGAGCGGTCCTCGGCCAGGTGGTACAGCTCCCAGGCCTCGGCGTCGTAGTCGGCCCCGGGGGTGTGCTTGCACACCGCCTTCCACTCCCCCGCAACCAGCGCCCTGCTGCCGCCCATCTCGAAGTACTGCAGGGTGTTGGTCGCCGGCTCATCGGCTGCTTGGAGCACCGACGCGAAGCTGTTCCCGGTCACCGGCAGCTGTTCGATGCCCCGATAGGTGCCCGGCGCCTCGACGCCGACCAGCTCGTAGAGCGTCGGGGCGATGTCGGCGACGTTGACGAACTGGTCGCGGCGGGTGCCCCGCTGGGCCGGGTCCAGGCCGTCGGGCCACGAGATCACCATCGGCACGTGCACCCCGCCCTCGTGGGTGTTCTGCTTGTACCACTTGAACGGCGAGTTTCCGCACTGGGCCCAGCCCCACGGATAGTTGGTGTGGCTGTGCGGGCCGCCGATGTCGTCGATGCGCTCGATCGCTTCGTCCGGCGTTTCGAGGATGCCGTTGAAGAACTTCATTTCGTGCATCACGCCGTACGGACCGCCCTCCTGGGAGGCCCCGTTGTCGGCGAGGACACACAGCACGGTGTTGTCGAGCTGACCCAACCGGTCGAGCCCCTCGACCAGCCGACCGATCTGGTCGTCGCTGTGATCGAGAAAGGCGGCGAACGCCTCCTGCAGCCGGGCGGCGAGGCGACGCTGGTTCTCCGGCAGGTCCTCCCACGGCTCGACCCCGGGGTTGCGTGGCGCCAGCTCGGTTCCCTCGGGGATCACCCCCAAGGCAAGCTGACGCTCGAACCAGCGCCGGCGCACCACGTCCCAGCCCTCGTCGTAGCGACCCCGGTACTTCTCCAGGTAGGCCTCGGGGGCCTGGTGCGGGGCGTGGGTCGCGCCGAAGGCGAGATAGGTGAAGAACGGACGGTCGGGGCGCACGCCCACCGAGTCGGCGATCATCCCCAGCGCCTGGTCGACCAGGTCCTCCGAGAGGTGGTACCCGCCGTCACCACCGACCGGAGAACCGTCCTGGCCTCCGTGGCCCGAACGGTCCGAGCGAACCGGAGACGGAGCCTCAACGTGGTGGTTATCGCACACCAGGTCGGGGTGGAACTGGTCGGTCTCGCCCTCGAGGAAACCGTAGAAGCGGTCGAAGCCCCGGCCGAGCGGCCACTGATCGAAGGGCCCGGCGGCCGAGCACTGCTCCATGCGGGCCAGGTGCCACTTGCCGACGCAGAACGTGGCGTAGCCGTCGTCCGAGAGCACCTCCGCCATCGTGGCCGCATCGTTGGAGATATGCCCCAGCATGTTGGGGAACCCGGTGCGAAAGTTGGAAATCGCCCGCATGCCGACCGCGTGGGCCGAGCGGCCGGTCAAGAGCGACGCGCGAGTGGGCGAGCACAGCGGTGTGGCGTGGAAGTTGGTGAACTGCAATCCCCCGGCCGCCAGCGCATCGATGTTGGGGGTATCGATGTCGGACCCGTAGCAACCGAACTGGGCGTAGCCGGTGTCGTCGAGCAGCACGACCACAACGTTGGGCGCAGAGTCGTTGGGCGCAGAGTCGTTGGCCGCAGAGTCCCGACCGCCGAAGGCGTCGTCGGGGTGTGGGCCCTCGTCGAAGTACGGCTCGGACTCTGCAACGGTGCGCCCGATGCGCCCCTCAAACCTGGACGGTCGTGACATGTGCCCCCCTCCATGCACGACGACGCCGCGCCCGATCACTGTAGGCGGTGACCCGCATTGTGCAAGTAGCACTGTCACAACTAGCAGGCGAGGTCCGCAGCCGCGTCCAACCCTGGGGCTCGACGTTGGGATACGGTCCGTCCGGGGTGTCACGGGGAGGTCGTAGCAGTGGGGTTCATCAAGCCGCGTCTGGCCGAGGTCGAACCGGGGTGGGCCGATGGGCGACGCTCCGACCGCATCCGGCCGATGGCACAGGATTGGGCCGAGGCCGGGTTTGGCACCCCCGACGCCGTGCTTGTGCTGTACGCCCTCAAGATCGCCCTGTACTCGCTGGGTGCGGCGCTGGTCGTGTCGCTCACGCCGGGGATCGGCACGCTGGGAAACATCTCCACCTGGTGGACCGAGCCGATCGCCTTCCAGAAGGTGGTCGTGTTCACCCTGCTGTTCGAAGTGCTCGGCCTCGGGTGCGGGTTCGGCCCTCTGACGATGCGTTTCCTGCCTCCGATCGGCGGCTTCTTGTATTGGTTGCGCCCGGGCACCATCCGCCTGCCGCCCTGGCCGAACCACCTGCCGGGCACCGCCGGGACGCGCCGCACCCCGCTTGATGTGGCGCTCTACGTCGGTGTGATCGCTGCGGCGATCTGGGCGCTGGCGGGCTCACCCGAGGTGGGCCTCGGGGCGCTCGCTCCCGAGTCGGGCGCGCTCGGCACGCTTGCCGTCGGCCGGGTGCTGCCGCTGCTGGTCGTCGTGCCGCTGCTCGGGCTGCGGGACAAAACCATCTTTCTGGCGGCGCGCAGCGAAGTCTACCTCGTCATGTGCGTGGCCTTCCTGTTCGGTGGCGTCGACATGATCGTGGCGCTCAAGCTGGTGATGGTGGCGATCTGGTGGGGGGCAGCCACCTCCAAGCTCAACGCCCACTTCCCGTTCGTCGTGTCGGTGATGCTGTCCAACAGCCCGCTGCTGCGCAACAAGGCGCTCAAGCGTCGGTTCTTTCGGTCCCACCCGGACGACCTCACCCCGTCGCGCCTCTCGGCCGCGCTCGCCCACGGTGGCACCGTGTTCGAGTTCGTGGTGCCCGCCGTACTGCTGTTCTCCACCGGCGGTGCGCTCACCACAGCGGCAGCCGCAGCCATGATCGGCTTCCACCTCTTCATCATCAGTTCGCTTCCGCTCGGCGTGCCGCTCGAATGGAACGTCTTCATGATCTACGGGACCTGTGTGCTGTTCGTCCACGACGCAGCCTGGGGCGTGGGCGATGTGTCCAACCCGCTGGTGTGGGCGCTGATCGCGTCGCTGGTGGTGTTGGTCGCAGCGGGCAACTACCTGCCCGAACGGTTCTCGTTTCTCGTCGCCATGCGCTAGTACGCGGGCAACTGGGCCACCTCGCTGTGGTCCTTCACCCCGGAGGCCACCGAGCGCTTCGAGCACCACGTCGTCAAGTCAGCAACCATGCCGGCGGCCCAGCTCGAGCGCCTCTACGGCAGCGAGGTCGCCGAATCGCTCGCCTTCAAGGGATATGCCTTCCGGTCGATGCACTCCCACGGCCGGGCGCTGTTTGGCCTGCTGCCCCGGGCGCTGGGCGGCGACGGCGGAACCCGGCACGTGTCCGTCGACGGCGAGTTCGTCGCCGGCGCGGCGCTGGGTTGGAACTTCGGCGAGGGACACCTGCACCACCAGCAGCTGCTCGATGCCCTGCAGGAGCGCTGCGCGTTCGAGCCGGGCGAGGTGCGGGTGATCATGTTGGAGTCCCAGCAAATGGGCACGCCCCACCAGCGCTACCGCCTGGTCGATGCGGCCACCGGCGAGTTCGAACGGGGCACGGTGGCCGTGGCCGACATGGTGTGTCGTCAGCCGTGGACCGACGAGATTCCCGTGACGCTGGAGGCCGAACCCGGCGCATCGTGACCGAGCCCGGGTGCACGCCCTTGCTGGGCATCCACCCGGACGCGACAGCGGACGCCGGCCGCTGAGGCACGACGTCCGCTGTTCCCCCTGCGGGAGGACCGCTTACGGTTTGGGCCGTGGCCCCAACCGCGGGTGATCAGCCGAAGGCCAGGGCGTTGGGGCCCTCAGCGATCGGGGCTCCGTTCACGGTGAACACGCCGCCGACGAGCGGACCCTTCTGAAACACGTTGGGCCCGTTGGGCGCGTTGCCAACCGTGTTGGAGGTGACGCTGGTGTTGGACACCGTCAGCGTTCCGCCGGGCGAGTTCCACAGACCGCCGCCCTCGTTGGAGGCGTGGTTGGCCAACACCTGGCTGGCGTCCACGGTCACCACGCTGGCTCCGCCGAGATGCATGCCCCCGCCGTTGCCGGGCGCGTTGCCGGTCGAGTTGCGGTTCAACTCCACATCGGCCAGGTCGGCGCTACCGCCGGCCACCTCGATGCCGCCACCGGCACGAGCCGAGACGTTGTCCGAGACGGTCGAGTTGGTCACCGTGGTGGCACCGTGCTCGCTGAGGATGCCGCCGCCCGAGCCGGAGCCCGCATCGGCGACGTTGCCACCGGCGGTTTCAACTGCGCCACCCGCACGGGCGGCCGAGTTCTGGCCGAACGTGCTGTTGCGGACGGTCAACGTGCCGGCGTTGTTGAACACGCCGCCACCCGAACCCGAGCCCTGAACGGCCGAGTTGTCCGACACGGTGGACGTGTTCACGGTGAGGCTGCCGCCGTCGTTGAACAGGGCACCACCACCGTTGTCGGGGTCGACGCCGTTGGCGATGTTGCCGGTCAGCGTCGTGCCCGCCACCGTCATCGTGCCGCCGCCCGAGTTCCACAGGCCGCCACCCTCGGAGCCGGCCGTGTTGTCGGTCACGACCGAGCGGTTGACCGTCACGTTGCCGACGCCGGTCAGGTGCAGCGCACCGCCGTTACCGGGCATCGGTCCGGCGACGTTGCCGCTCATCGTGGTGTCGTCGACCTGAGTTCGTCCGCCGCTGGCCTCGATCGCTCCCCCGGCGCGAACGGCCGAGTTGTTCGACAGGTTGGAGTTGGTCACCATCACGGTGCCACCCTCATTGAGCAGTGCGCCTCCGGAGGCCCCGGCTCCGGTCACCCGGTTACCGGTTGCGGTCACCCGGTGAAGCAACAGGTTGCCCTTGCTGCGCACGGCGCCACCCGACTCGGTCGGCACCGCCGAGGCACCGACCAAGCGGAGGTTCCTCGCATCCAGTGACCCCTCCTGGGCGACGTCAAAGATGCGATCGCCCAGACCGGACGCATCGACCGTTGCGCCCCGGCCATCGATGATCACCTCGCCAACAACATCCAGGTCGCCCTTCGTCGGGCTGTCCGACGATCCGCCCTCCAGGTTCAGCGAATAGGTGGCGCGTCCGAGGTGGATCGTGGTCGGCCGGTTCTGAGCGTTGGCTTCGGTGACCGCCGCCCGAAGCGAACACTTCAATGTGGCGTCGGCGCACAAGCCATCTCCCGCCTTGAAGTCGGAGGTGTCGGCGGTGGTGTTCACCGTGAACTCTGTCGGCTTGGGCGGCGCCGGTGGGGCGGGCGCGCAACCGAGCGCAACCGAGCGCGACCAATCCGAGACCTGCGAGGCCCAGGGAGAGCTTCCTATACATTCTTGATGCCTTTCACGAAGCATGATCAACTCATGCCGGTGGGTGAATGAGGTGCAAGCTCTCCCTCGTCACAAGCTCGCGTCGGTGACCGTAGTCACCGACGGTGGCCACGGTGCATCGCCCCGCAAGATTCCCTGAGATACCGTCCGGTGCATCGTCGGTCGGGGAAAGGGGTGCATCAGGGTGAGCCTTCGCCTGGGCGTGATCGGCCTCGATCACCTGCACGTTTTCGAACTGGTGCAGGGACTGCTCGACGCCGGCGCCAACGCCGCGACCCACGTCGCCGACGGGGAGTTCCTCGAACTGTACGAGGGCTGGCGACCGGACTCCGTGGCCGTCCACCCGGCCGAACTGCTCGCCGACGACCGCATCGACGTCGTGGTGACCGCAGGCATCCCCTCGCAGCGGGCCGACGTGGCCGTCGCCGCGCTCTCGGCGGGCAAACACGTCCTGAGCGCCAAGCCCGGGGTGACCACCGCCCCGGACCTGCAACGCGTTCGCCGGGCGGTGGCCACCTCCGGGCGTCGCTGGAGCGTGCTGTTCACCGAGCGGTTCACCAACCGCGCCACCTCCGAGGCGATCCGACTGGCCCGCAGCGGCGCCGTCGGCCAAGTCGCCCACGTGATCGGCTCGGGGCCCCACACCCTCAACGCCGACGAGCGACCCGCCTGGTTCTTCGACGCGGCCACCTCGGGGGGCATCCTGGTCGACCTCGCCTCGCACCAGGTCGATCAGTTTCTGGCGATCACCGGTGATCTCGACGCCGCGGTGACCGCCGGCTCAGAGGGCAACCTCACCCACCCCGAGCACCCCGGATTCGCCGACATCGGCACGCTTTGCTTGGTGGCGAGTGCCGACGGTGGCCCGGTGGTCGGCGATCACCGCGTCGACCTGTTGTCCCCCGCCGGGCTGGGCACCTGGGGCGACGTGCGCCTGTCGATCGTCGGCACCGAGGGAACCCTCGAGGTGCGGGCCAACATCGACCCGGCCGGGCGGCCCGGCGCCGAGCACCTGATCCTCGTCGACGGCGAGGGCACCCGACGCGTCGACTGCTCGGCGGTCTCGCTCGACTGGGCACAGACGCTGATCGAGGACTGGGCCGACGGCGGGGAACGGCTGATCGGCCAGGCCCACACGTTCGCCGTCTCCGAGCTGACGCTGGCCGCCCGATCGATCGCCACCCCCTGGGGTGCGCGGTCCCAGACACGAGGCGACGGCTGACGCTCGCGCCGGGGCGACCGCCACGGATCGGGCCTGGCCGCCCCCGATTGGTACCGTTCACCCATGGCATTGCGAGACACCAACATCGACCGACTGCGCGACGGGATGGTCGACGTGGCCATCGTGGGCGGCGGAATCAACGGGGCGGTCACGGCCGCCTCGCTGGCCGGGCGGGGTGCCTCGGTCGCCCTGATCGACCGAGCCGACTTCGGCTCCGAGACCAGCCAGGAGAGCTCCAACCTGGTGTGGGGCGGGTTCAAGTACCTGGAGAACTACGAGCTGCCGCTGGTGTACAAGCTGTGTGAGAGCCGCAACCGGCTGATGAAGGCCTACCCCGACAACGTGGCCGAGCTGTCGTTTCTGGCCGCACTGGACGACAGCTCGCCCTACCCGCCATGGTTCGCTGCCCTCGGCGCCACCGCCTACTGGGGCATCGGCAAGTTCCGCACCCGGCCACCCAAGCTGCACAGCGCCGAGGCGATCAAAAAGACCGAACCGGTCATCGATACGGACGGCGTCCGGGGCGGCATCGAGTACCGGGACGCCTACCTGCGCGACAACGACGCCCGCTTCGTCTTCGGGTTCGTCCGCTCGGCGATCGAGGCCGGGGCGGCGGTGGCCAACTACGTCGACCTGGTCGATGCCCAGCGCAGCGATGGTCACTGGCAGCTCGGCCTTGCCGACCTGGAGTCCGGCGAACGCCTCGAGCTGAAGGCCCGCACGATCGTCAACGCCGCCGGCCCCTACGTCGACGGGCTCAACTCCGCCTGGGGCGTGACGACCGAGCATCGCATCGTCTATTCCAAGGGCATCCACCTGATCGTCCCCCGGCTGACGACCACCGAACACCAGCGGGTGCTCGCCTTCTTCGATGACAGTGGGCGGCTGTTCTACGTGATCCCCATGGGTATCCGCTCGGTGATCGGCACCACCGACACCCGCACCGACGACCCCCGTGCCGGCGTCACCGACGACGACCGGGCGTTCCTGTTGGATCAGATCAACAAACGCCTCGATCTACCCAAACCCCTGACCACCGATGATGTCATCGCCGAGCGCTGCGGCGTTCGACCCCTGGTCGTGCCCAACTCGGGTGGCGACCGCACCGACGTCGATTGGACGTCGCTCAGCCGTAAGCACGAGATCGAGGTGGACCGCGCCCGCAGCGTGATCTCCATCTTCGGCGGCAAGCTGACCGACTGCCTCAACGTCGGCGAGGAGGTGGCCGACGCTGTCGAGGACCTGGGGCTGCCCCTCGAGAAGGACACCGGCACCTGGTACGGCGAGCCGACCAGCGAAACCCGCGACGTGTTCTACCGTCAGGCCCGCCTGATGCGCCTGGACGACCTGCGAGTGCGACCCGACGTGGAGCCGCTGTCGGACCGCCTCTGGCGGCGCTACGGACGTCGGGCGTTCGCCATGTTGGAGGCGATCCGCTCCGACCCGTCGATGGGCGAAGACATCTTCGGGGGCACCGACTACCTGCGCGTCGAGCTGTACCTGGCCGCCAGCACCGAGATGGTGACCCGCCTGGAGGACTTCATGCGCCGCCGCTCGAAGATCGAACAGGTGGTGCCCAACGCCGACCTTGGCGACACCGAGGGCCTGCGCGAGGTGTGCGACATCCTTTTCGGCGACGAGGCCGAGGCCAAGCTGAACGAGTTCCTCGCCGGCCCGTACGGTCAGCCGGGCCCCGGGCAATCGGTGGCGGCACCGAGTGCGGCGCACACCTCCGACGTGCGCTCAGACTGAAGGCTCCTCACACGCTGGGTCAGCACCAGGTGCGGTCGCCGCCCCGCGTCGGGGTGTTCGTAGGGCCACACCTCACCGCCACACCTCACCGCGCGCAACCGCGGCGGTAATCCCGCTTCGGATTCTTCCTGATCGAGGCGTTGCAAGATCCCTCGGGTCGAGGCGTCAGCGAGTCGGTCGAGATCGGCCCAGCCATCGGGTTGGTGCTGCGGCATTCGCAGATACCCCTCGACGATCCTCCGGCCGGTCGCTGGGCGATCGTCCGGGTACGTGCAATTGGGTCATCATGTGGCAACGCTCGGCCATTGACACCTACGGATGCGGTGACGTGCTGGTCCGGACGCGGAGGGAGACGCCCCGGCTTCGGAGCGCCTCCCTCATTGCGTTACTGGTTGTGAACGACGGATCGACGCGTGTTGCATCGAGCGGGACTGTTCCCGATCATCGATCCGCCGGGTGTCTGGCGGGGATTCGCCAAAGAGATCCAGCGAGCCGCTTTAGCGGCCAGCCACCTCCGAAGTCCCATAAGAACTGTCGTTGATGTGGACCACCTCCTTTCCTCGGTCCAACCATCCAATCACGCCGGCCCTCCGGTTGGAAACCGCTTTCTCGAAGGCCCCGGAACAGCTCGCCGCTCAGCCCCAACGGTCCGGCGAGCAACGACGGGACGACGCGCCCGCATACGGGGCCTGGGGCGCCAGGTGTCAGGGACTACCCCTGGCCGCACAGGCGGTCCCGATCGAGATCGACCCGGCGCAACAGCTGGGCGTTGGCCGCCACGATCACGGTGGAGGCCGACATGATGATCGCTCCGACCGCCGGCGACAGGGTGATACCCGCAAACGCGAGCACCCCGGCGGCCAACGGGATGGCGATCAGGTTGTAGCCGGCACCCCATGTTAGGTTCTGAATCATCTTGGTGTAGCTCGCTTTGGACAGCTTGAGCACCCCGAGCACGCTGCGGGGGTCCGACGAGGCCAGCACCACCCCGGCCGACTCCATCGCCACGTCGGTGCCCGCCCCGATGGCGATGCCGACGTCGGCGCGGGCCAGGGCCGGCGCGTCGTTGACGCCGTCGCCGACCATCGCCACGCGCCGGCCCCGACCCTGGAGCTCGGTCACTTTGGAGTCCTTGTCCTCGGGCAGCACCTCGGCGAACACCTCGTCGATGCCCAGCGCATCGGCGACCGAGTCGGCCACCTGTTGGGCGTCGCCGGTGATCATCGCCGTTTGAATCCCCACATCCGCAAGCGCTCGAACGGCGTCGGCCGACTCCGGGCGGATGGCGTCCTCCATGGCAAAGGCGCCCACCACCTCGCCGTCCGCGATGACGTGAAGCACCGACGCGCCCCGCTCGCGCCATTGCTCGGTGGTCTCGGCCAGCGCTTCGGGCACCTCGACGCCCCGGTCCTCGAGCAACGCCGGGCCGCCGACCGCCGTCTCGACCCCATCGACCGTGGCGGTCACGCCCCTGCCGGCCAGGCTGCGGTGGTCGCTGCCCCGACCGACAGCGTCGTCCTGGCCGGCCCGGGCGATGATCGCCCTGGCCAGGGGATGTTCGCTCTCGGCCTCCACTGCGGAGGCCAGCGTCAACAACCGGTGCTCGTCCACCCCGGCGACGGCCAGGTCGGTCACCTCGTGCTCCCCGGCGGTCAGCGTGCCGGTCTTATCGAACAACACAACGTCGACCCGGCGCATCCCCTCGAGCGCCAGGCGGTCCTTGATCAGGATGCCCGACGAGGCCGCGACGCTGGTCGACACGGCGATCGTCAGCGGAATGGCCAGGCCGAGGGCGTGGGGGCACGCGATCACCAGCACGGTCACCGTCCGCTCGACCGCATTGGCCGGCTCGCCGAGTGCCATCCAGACCACGAAGGTGAGCAACCCGGACCCGATCGCGGCGTAAAACAGCCAGCCGGCAAAGCGGTCGGCCATCGCCTGGGCTCGCGAGTGGGACGACTGGGCCTCCTCGACCAGGCGCTGGATGCCGGCCAACGCAGTGTCGTCTCCGGTGGCGTCGACCCGGATGCGAATCGACGAGTCGGTCGACACCGTGCCGGCGACGACCGCGTCGTCCACCTTTTTGGCCACCGGCCGGGACTCGCCGGTGATCATCGACTCGTCCAGTTCGGCAGCGCCGTCGGTGATCGTCCCGTCGACCGGCACCCGGCCGCCGGCCCGCACGAGCACGATGTCGTCCTCGGCCAGCTCCGCGATGGCGACCGTTGTCGGCTCGCCGTCAGCGTCGAGCCGTTCGGCATCGTCGGGCAACAGCTCGGCCAGCGCTGCCAGCGCACCCTGGGCCCGCCCGACCGCTCGCATCTCCAGCCAGTGGCCGACCAGCATCACGGTGACGAGCGTCGCCAGCTCGAACCACAGGTCGACGTCGATCAGTCCGAACTGGGTCGCCACCGATGCCACGAACGCCACGATCAGGCCCAGCGAGATCAACAGCATCATGCCCGGCTGGCGGGCCTTGATCTCCGACACCCCACCGCGCAGAAACACCGGCCCGCCGTACGCAAACACCGCCGTCGCAAACACAGCCGCCACCCAGTTGGACCCGGGGAACTCCGGGGCGGTGTAGCCGAGGAGGTCCTGAAGCATCGAGCTGTAGATCACCGCCGGCACGGTCAGCAGCGCGCTGACCAGCACCTTCTGGCGAAACATCGCCGCGTGGTCGTCGTGGTCCAAGGGCGTTACACCAGACCAAATGCCATCATCGCGGCAGCCACCCGCTTGAACCCGGCCACGTTGGCGCCGGTGACGTAGTCGCCGGGGCGGCCGAACTCATCCGCGGTGCTCAGGCAGGTGTCGTGGATGTTCGACATGATCTTGGCCAGCCGATCCTCGGTGTAGTGGAACTCCCAGGAGTCGCGACTGGCGTTCTGTTGCATCTCGAGCGCCGAGGTGGCAACGCCGCCGGCGTTGGCGGCCTTGGCCGGGCCGAAGAGGATGCCGTTCTCCCGGAAGACGTCGATGGCGGCTGCGGTACAAGGCATGTTGGCACCCTCGACCACGGCGATGCAGCCGTTCTTGGCCAGGCTCGCCGCATCGCGACCGGACAATTCGTTCTGGGTGGCGCACGGAAACACCACCTCGGCCGGGATCGACCAGACGCTGCCCGCCGGATGGTGGGTGACGCCGCCGCGCCGCTCGGCGTAGGTGGTCAGCCGCTGGCGCTCGACCGACTTCACCTGCTTGAGGAGGTCGAGGTCGATTCCCGCCGGGTCGTGAATGAAGCCGTCGGAGTCCGAGCAGGCGACGACGATCGCGCCCAGCTGATGCAGCTTTTCAATCGCGTAGATGGCGACGTTGCCCGAGCCGGAGACGATGCAGCGCTTGCCCTCGATCGAGCCGTTCTGCGCTTCGAGCATCTCCTTGGCGAAGAACACCGCGCCGTAGCCGGTGGCCTCGGTGCGCACCTGGGAGCCGCCCCATTCCGTGCTCTTGCCGGTGATCACCGCCGACTCGTAGCGGTTCGTGATCCGCTTGTACTGGCCGAACAGGTAACCGATCTCGCGGGTGCCCACGCCGATGTCGCCGGCGGGCACGTCGGTGTACTCGCCCAGGTGGCGGTACAGCTCGGTCATGAAGCTCTGACAAAAGCGCATCACCTCGGCGTCCGAGCGGCCCTTGGGATCGAAGTCGGAACCGCCCTTGCCGCCACCGATCGGCAGCCCGGTCAACGCGTTCTTGAACACCTGCTCGAAGCCGAGAAACTTGACGATGCCCAGGTTGACCGACGGGTGGAAGCGCAGGCCGCCCTTGAATGGCCCCAGGGCGCTGTTGAACTCGATGCGAAAGCCCCGGTTGATGTGGACCTGTCCCTGATCGTCGGCCCAGGGCACCCGGAAGATGATCTGACGTTCGGGCTCGGCCAACATCTGGATGACCTTGGCGTGCAGATACTCGGGGTGCTTGGCCACCACCGGACCCAGCGACTCGAGCACCTCCCGGGTCGCCTGGTGGAACTCCTGTTGCGCCGGGTTGCGGGAAACGACGTCGTGGTATACGGCCTTAACCTTCTCGTCGATCATGATGCCGGTAGTTTCCCAAGAAAACCGCCTCGCCGACCAACTCACCCGTCCGGCCGGGCCGCGACTCCGTTCGCTTCGGACGCAGGTCACACCGATTCGGTCACACCAAACCGGTCACACGGTCGAGCGGTGGACGCGTCCGATGCTCACCGGCCGGGCTCCTTGATCAGGATGCGGACGTCGGTGGCCACCACCCCATCCGGACGGGCAAAGAACGGGTTGATGTCGAGCTCGGCGATCCCGTCGACGGCCACGACCAGCGCCGAGATGCGGGCGAGCAGGTCTTCGATGGCCTCGGCGTCCACCGGGGGTGCGCCGCGGTGGCCGGCGAGCAGCTTCCAGCCGCGGATCGATCGCACCTGGTCGTGGGCATCCCTATCGGTCAGGGGCGCCAACCGGAAGGCCACGTCGTCGAGCACCTCCACCGAGGTTCCCCCCAGCCCGAAACCGATCAACGGCCCGAAGGAGGCGTCGCGGTCGACGCCGAGAAACAGCTCGATGCCATCCTCCATCGCACCGACGAGCGCCCCGTCCAGCCGTGCGTCGGTGCCTTCGGTCAGCGACGACACCGCCTGATAGGCCTTCGCCACCTCGTCGGCGGTCGCCAGGTTCAGATGGACCCCACCGACGTCCGACTTGTGGACGATCCCGGTCGAGGCCACCGTGACCGCCACCGGATAGCCGATCCCGTCGGCTGCGGCACGAGCCTCGGCGGCGCTCACCACCACCCGGCCTGCGTTCAGGTTGATGCCCACCGCGTCGAGTACCGCTCGCGCCTCGGCGACGGTGAGCCAACCCTCACCCCGCTGACTGAGCGCTTCGGTCACGATCCTCAGCGCCTCTTCGGTGTCACAGCCCTCCGGCTCGCCTACCCGCCCCAGGTCACGGGCCAGCCAGTCGCAGTAGTCACCGATCGGGCCCAGCAGCGGCGCCAGATCCTCGGGGAAGGCGAAGGTGGGGATCACTTCCCGCCCGCCGGCCTCCCCGTTCGCCTGCGGTTCGCTGTGCTGGCCTTCGCCGCCGACCACCGAGGCCAGCACGACTCCGTCAGCGCCCTTGGCCCGTGCGGCGGCCACGCCGTCGCTGATCGCCTGGGCGACGGCCTCGTCGTCCTCCAGGCCGATCGGCGTGTAGATGACGATGAGCACGTCCACCTCATCCAGCGACAACACCGCCTCGGTGACGTCGCGGTAGGCGGCCGCACCGGCGGCGGCCAACATGTCGATCGGGTTGCCCACCGACGCCGCGGCAGGAAGCTGCCGGGCCAACTCGGCGGACGCCTCGTCGCTGAGCGGCTCGACGGAGTAGTTGGCCCGCAGCAACGCGTCGACGCACAACACACCGGGGCCACCGGAGTTGGTCACCACTGCGGCGCGGCGGCCCTTGGGGCGGGGCTGGGAGCACAGGATGCGGGCGATCCCGAACATGTGCTCAAGCGATGCGGCCCGGATCACGCCGCTCTGCTCCAGCAGCGCCTCGACGGCGGTATCGGACCCGGCCAGGGCGGCGGTGTGTGAGCTGGCCGCCCGGCTGCCGGCGCTGGTCGTGCCCGACTTCACCATCACCAGCGGCAGCTGGCGGCTGGTCTCGGTGGCCACCTGCCGAAACCGGGCCGGATCGGTGAAGGACTCCAGGTACAAAAGGCCTGCCCCCGTCGCCGGGTCGGTACCCCAGAACTCGATCAGGTCCGACACCGTGATGTCGGCCTGGTTGCCGAGGCTGACGAAGTTGGACAGGCCCAGGCCCAGCCGGCGGGCCAGCTCGATGATGGCGATGCCGAGCGCCCCGCTCTGGCTGGCCAACCCGAAGTTGCCGACGGGGGGCATCTCGGGGGCAAACGAGGCGTTCATGTTCACCTCGGGGTCGGTGGCCAGCACCCCCAGACAGTTGGGCCCCACCAGGCGCATGCCCCGTTCGGCCACCAGGGCTGCCAGTTCGTCCTGTGCGGCGCGGCCCTCATCACCCGATTCGGCGAAACCGGCCGACACGACGACGACGTGACCCGCACCGACATCGGCCGCTTCGGCCACGACTTCGTGGACCAGCTTTGCCGGAACGGCCACCACCACGAGGTCAACCGGTTTCCCGATGGCGCTCAGCGATGGATGGGCCGGCACCGACCCGACGTGAGTGGCCGCCGGGTTGATCGCGTAGACCGGGCCCTCGAAGGGGCCCTCAACCAGGGCGTCGAGGATGCGGCGGCCGACCGCTCGGCGGTCGCGGGAAGCGCCCGCAACAGCGATCGAGCCCGGGGAGAACAGTCCGTTGATCATCCCTACAGTCCTACCCGAAGGGGCAGTGATACAAAAGAACGCCGGTCAGAACCACCCGTTACCGGCCCCCTAGCGAACGGTGGGCGTTGGCCCGATCAAAGACATCCTGAAGCTCCGGCAGGATGCGTTCGGTGAAGGCGGCGACGTTCGAACGAGGGATACGGCCCCCATGGGGGACGTCCGGCCACAGCGGCTCCCCGATCCAGATCACGGTCTTGCCGGGCCGGGGCACCTTGGTGCCCGTCGACATCGCCTCCTCGGTGCCCGCAATTCCGACCGGAACCACCGGCACCCGCTGGCGCGATGACAACCAGGCGGCGCCGTCGAACAGGTCTTCGACCGCCTCGCCGCTACGGCGGGTTCCCTCGGGAAACACCACCAGCGGCTGGCCATCGGCCAGAATCGCCTCAGCCACCCGCAGCGCGTGGCGATCGGCGGTGCCACGGTTGACCCGGAAGCCGCCCATCACGTCGACGAACGAGCCGAGCGACGGGTACTTCCACAGCGACTCCTTGGCCATCCAACGCACCCGGCGGCGGGTGACCATCGCTGCGAACAGGAAGTCCATACCCGACCGATGCGACGGGGCCAGGATGTACGGACCGGTGCGAGGCAGGCGCTCCATGCCGACGATCTCGTTGCGGTAGAGCCCCTTGGCCAACCCCCGCGTGGTTGCGGAGATCAGCCCGTAGCCGACACGAGCCCCGACCGACAGGGGCGGGGCCTCGGTCACCGGCTGCACCGCTCGCCCCTGCATGGCTCGTTGGCGGGGCGCAGGCGGCTCGACGCCCGTCCCGACGGCCACGTCCTCGACGACGTCCAGTTCGGTGGGGCGGGAAGCGCTGGCGGGTTCGCCACGTTCGCCACGTTCGCCAGGTTCGCCAGGACCAGGGCACGATGGCGAGCACTGCGTCGACCACCTCGGCGAGGGTCATCTCGGTCGTATCGATCTCCACGCCGTCGTCGGCCGGGCGCATCGGGTTGACCGCCCGGGTGGAATCGCGCAGGTCCCGCTCGGCGATCTGCGCCGCCAGCACCTCGACGTCCACACCGTCGGTCTCGCCGGCACGGCGGCGGGCCCGCTCGTCTGGCGTGGCGGTGAGAAACACCTTCACCGGGGCATCGGGAAACACGGCGGTGCCGATGTCGCGGCCTTCGATCACCCCACCGTCGTGCTCGGCGGCCCACGACCGCTGGCGGCGAACCAACTCGGCGCGCACGCCGGCATTGGTCGCCACCGGGCTCACCGCAGTCGATACCGCCTGGCCACGGATCGCCTCGGTGGCGTCGGTGCCATCGACGAAGATCCGGTCGTCGTCGAAGAACATCTCCACCCGTGCTGCCAGCGCGTCGAGGGCATCCCCATCATCGAGATCGATCTTGGCCTCGATGGCGGCGAAGGCCACCCCCCGGTACATCGCGCCAGTGTCGAGGTGGGCCATGTGCAGCTTGTCGGCCACGGTGCGGGCCACGGTCGACTTGCCCGAACCGGCCGGTCCATCGATGGCGATCACCCGATCGGCGCTCATGACGGCAGATCGTCGCGCAGCGCGGCGGCGCCGTGCTGGTAGACGTGGTGCAGCCCGTCGCGAGGCTTGGTGGTGTGCAGGTGCATCAAGATCCGGATGCACTGGGGCGTCGCCCCGGCGATGTCGAGCTCCCGGGCGCAGATCAGCGGGATGTCGCCGTAGCCCACCTGACGGGCGGCGAGGGCCGGGAAGACCGAGTGCAGGTCGTCGGTGGCGGTGAACAGCACCGAGACGACGTCGTCATGGGCAACGTCGTTGCGCTCGACCATCGCCGACAACAGCTCGACGGTGCGTTCGCAGACGTGCTCGCGCTCGTCGACATCGAAGGTGGTGGCGCCGCGGAGGGCCCGCATCGTTGGCATCGCAGGCTGATCTCGTCCCTCGGTCACGGGTCGCAAGCCTACCGTCCGCTGTGGCGTCACCACCCCTCCGACGTATCCCGGCCGGGTTGCGCCTCGTCGCTTGACACAACCTCGTCGGAAGCACCGTCGAGAGCACCGCCGGCAACGGCGTCGGAAGCACTGCCGGCAACGCCGCCGAGAGCACTGCCGGGAACGGCGTCGGAAGCACTGTCGGGAACGGCGTCGAGAGCACTGTCGGGAACGGCGCCGGGAACGCCGGCGGAAGCACCGCGGCGGCCGCCGCCCGACGTTCGGCCCGGGATCGCGGGGGTTGCTCACCGCTGACCGATCGCTCAAGCTCGCGCAGCTCGTCCATGGTCAGCTCGCGCCAGGCGCCGGGCGCCAGGCTGCGGTCGCTCAACGGCCCAAACCGGGTGCGCACCAGCCGCCGCACCGGGTGACCCAAGGCATCCAGCATGCGCCGCACCTGACGGTTACGTCCCTCGTGAATCGTCAAGCGCACCAGCCCCGGCGACGGTTGGGACGCCTTGGCGGGCGAGGTCATGCCGTCGTCCAGCTCGATCCCTCGCGAAGACGGCGCAGCTGCCCCGAGCTGAGGTGCCGTCCACCTCGGCCAGGTACTCCTTTTTCCACCCCGTAGGACGGATGGGTCAGCCGGTGGGTCAGCTCGCCGTTGTTGGTGATCAGCAACAGGCCCTCGGTGTCGCCGTCGAGGCGACCGACGGGAAACACCCGCGGCTCGGGCGGCACCAGTTGCACGACGGTGGGCCGCCCTGCGGGTCCGACGCCGTCGAGATCACGCCGGTGGGCTTGTTGAGCAGGTAATGGACCAGGCCGGGCGCCAAAGCGATCGGAGCCCCGTCCAGCTCGAGCAGCTGGACGGCGGGGTCGACGCGGTTGCCGAGCACCACCACCTTGCCGTCGACGCGAACGCGGCCGGCCTCGATCAGGTCTTCGGCGACCCGCCTGCTCGCCACCCCGGCTCGGGCCAGCACCTTCTGGACACGCTGGGGCCCCGAGTCTCCCTGCCCCGCAGGTACGTGGCCCTCGGCGTTCACTGGGGATCCGGCCAATCGGGCGGGTCGCGCAGCTCGGGTGGCTCCTGTTGCTCCCCGTTGCTCGCCGGCCCCGCTTCGACGCCGTTGGCCGCGCGGTCGTCGGCGATGCGGCCCACCACCGGTTCAGGAGGATCGATCGGCTCGGTGGCATCGAGGGCCAGTCCCCG
The DNA here is from genome assembly GCA_016719385.1 of Candidatus Microthrix subdominans. Taxonomy (NCBI): domain Bacteria; kingdom Bacillati; phylum Actinomycetota; class Acidimicrobiia; order Acidimicrobiales; family Microthrixaceae; genus Candidatus Neomicrothrix; species Candidatus Neomicrothrix subdominans. Next base: position 137,188 of record JADJZA010000003.1, read on the forward strand.
CTCCAGCGCCTCGACCACCTCGGGTCCGGGTACGAAGTCGGCGACGCCGGGCAGTTCCTCCAGGCTGTCGAGGCCCATCCGCTCGAGGAAGTCCCGGGTGGTGCCCAACAGCACCGCCTGGCCGGGGCCGGGATCGCGGGCGATCTCGTCGATGTAACCCCGCTGGGTCAGCGTGCGAATCACGCCGTCGGC